>JAOTUX010000004.1 GCA_029863665.1 Candidatus Nitrosopumilus sp. | reverse complement strand
TACTAATGAGCAAATAGATGAAATTGTTAAAAAAATGACCCAAGAAAAGAAAATTTCACTTGATAGGGCCAAAGAATTACTTGATCAAATTTAAACATGAGATTATATACCTAAAAAGTCAAAAAATTGAAAATGTCTGAAGTGAAATTTGCTATACCTAAAGGAAGTTTGGAAGATGCTACTTTCAAACTCTTAGAAAAATCTTGGACTAAAGTTAATAGAAAAAGCAGAACTTATCGTGTTTATCTAGATGATCCAAACATCGTAGTTAAAATGCTTCGTCCTCAAGAGATTCCAACTTTAGTATCTGAAGGATTGTATGACGTCGGTATTACTGGCAAAGATTGGGTAGGTGAAACAAATTCTGATGTTGAACCAATCTTGGATTTAGAATATGGCAAAATTAAACTAGTCATAGCTTTTCCTGACAAATATCATTACAAGAATCTTGATAGTATGATTGCAGATTATGGTAAAAAGAAAAAAATACTTCGTATCTCTTCAGAATATCTAACTACTGCTGCAAAATTCCTCAAACAATGTACATCTTATAAAAAATATTATGGTTCTAAAGATCCACTAATTGTAACACCTTGGGTTAGATTGGGAAACAACAAAAATGTCCAAATTCATTTATCGTTTGGTGCTACTGAAGCAAAACCCCCTGAAGATGTTGACGCAATTATGGATGTCACTGAGACAGGTACCACTCTAAAACAAAATAAATTAAAAATTGTTGATGAAGTTTTAACTTCTACTGCACACCTGATTGTAAATAAAAACTCACTCAAAGATCCTAAAAAACGTGAAAAAATATTTGATATTGTAACTCTCATGAGAGGCGCTGTTCATGGTAGAAAGTATCTTCACATTTATCTAAACGTAAAAGAGGAAAATCTAAAAAAGCTTTTAGCTCAGATGCCCTCTCTGAAAAAACCCACTATAAGTCAACTAAGCGAGCAAGGATGGTTTGGAGTGAATACAGTCATTAAGAAAGAAGAATTTCATAAACTCATTCCTAAACTAAGAAAAATTGCTCAAGGTCTTGTAGTTCATGAGCCACGACAAATATTAGATCTTGAGGAGATCAAACGTGATGAAGAAAATTGATGAAAATAATCAAAGTAAAAAACATTGAAAAATTTGCAGCCAAAATTCTTCCAAACCCGTCTCAGAAAAATAAATCTGTAGTTAAATCTATTCTAAAGGATGTTGAGAAAAATGGTGATATTGCAGTCCGAAAATATGAGAAAAAATTTAGTAGAGCAAATATTTCATCATTACGTTTATCTCAATCAGAAATAAAAAATGCATATTCTAAAATTTCAAAAACTGAATTAAATGCACTACATTTAGCAAAAAATCGACTTGAGAAGACAGAATTCGGAATTAAATCTGTATTAAAAAATAAAATTATTAACAACGATGGAATTAAAATTACTAAAACATTTGTACCAATTCAAAGTGTTGGATGTTATATTCCGGGAGGATTAGCAAAATACCCTAGTTCTGTAATAATGTCCGTGATTCCTGCAAAAGTTGCAGGTGTTAACAGAATTGTAGTTGTATCTCCTCCTGGTCCTGACGGAAAAATTGATCCGTTAACTGTTACTGCTGCAAAAATTTGTGGTGCTGATGAAATTTACAAAACCGGCGGAGTACAATCAATTGCTGCATTATCTTATGGTACAAAATCTATTCCTAAAGTTGATAAAATTGTTGGTCCTGGAGGAGCCTTTGTTACTGCGGCAAAATTCATGATAAGTGATCATACTGGAATTGATATGTTGGCGGGTCCCACTGAATTAGGAATTATTGCAGATAATTCTGCTAATCCAAAATATGTTGCACTAGATCTTATTTCTCAAGCAGAACATAGTAATGATACCTTTTGCTACTTAATTACAAATTCTGAAAAACTTGCAAAATCTGTAAATAAGATCATCGCTGAATCTATGTCAAAAATTCAAAGAAAAAACTTTGTGGAATATAGTCTAAAAAATAACGGATTTATTGGAATTTGCCAAACTAAATCTGACATGATAAAACTAACAAATATTTTGGCTCCTGAACATCTTCAAATAATGACGAAAAATCCTGAATCGCTCTCTAGAAAAATAACTACTTCTGGACTAATTTTACTTGGTAATGACACTCCTTCCTCTGCCAGTGATTATATTTTAGGCTCAAATCATATTCTCCCTACTAATGGGTTTGGAAAAATTCGTGGTTCTCTCTCTGTTTTGGATTTTGTTAAGATAAATACACAAGTCACTATTTCAAAATTATCTTTATCTAAAACTTCAAAATATCTTGATATTCTAACCCGAAATGAGGGACTTCCTAATCACTTTGAAGCCATTAAGGGTAGATTAAATTGAAAATAAACTGGTTTGAAGAAAAAATAAAGAAATTTTCTTCTATTGGGGGTTATCAAAAACCCGAATATCTTCAAGATGCAGTAAAACTTGATTCAAATGAAAATTATGTTATTTCAAGACAATTTCAAAATGATGTAATTTCTACTGCCAAGAAAAATTCCGATGTAAGAGAATACCCTCTTGGAGGAATAGAGCGCTTAATTCCGATGATATCTAAATTTGTTAAAATACCTTGTTCTATGATTGGTGTAGGTAATGGTTCTGATCAGATTTTAGATCTGATACTTTCTAATTTTGCATCTAATCAAACCAAAATTCTTACTTCTAATCCTACTTTTGGATTTTTTGAAGAACGCTGTAAATTGTATTCCATTCCAATGATTGCGATTCCATTTTCTAATGACATGAAGTTAAACATTAAAGATTTTATTAAACAATCCAAAAATGCAAATATCCTTTATCTTGATTCTCCAAATAACCCCACAGGATTTCAATTCTCAAAAAATGAATTACAGCAACTTATTGCGTCTTTTCACGGACCTGTAATAATTGATGAAGCCTATGGAGAATTTGGTAATTATTCTCTAGCAAATATGGTAAAAACTCAAGAAAACCTAATTGTTGTACAAACTTTGTCAAAATCATTTGGTTTAGCAGGTCTTAGACTTGGATATTTTATTGCAAATAAAAAATTCACTGATGTTTTTATGAATGTTTTACAGTATCCCTATCCTTTAAGCACACTTACTATAGAATCTGGGATTTTGGCTTTGGAAAAATCAACTATCATGAAAGATGCAGCAAATAATATCAAAATTGAAAGAAAAAGAATTATTGAGACTCTACAAAAATATGATGCTTTTGAGGTATTTGATTCCAAGGCTAATTTTGTACTTTTTGATGCTCATGGAGCCTATAAACGAGTATATTCCGCACTTGCTGAACAAGGAATCTCCATTCGTAAATTAGGAAAAATAGGTACTCATGATGGTTGTCTTAGAGTGACTATTGGGACTAAGGAAATGAACTCTAAATTTTTACTGGCAATTCGTGATTTATTGGGATGACACTAACAAAAAAATCTGATGGAATATTCATTAATAGTTTTTATGCTGATTCATTTAATGAAATAGATGCTATTGTATTTGATTGTGATGGTGTTTTAATTGATATTACAAAATCATATGACTTGGCAATCATTAAAACAACTAAATATGTTTTAGAAACTTTTGCAAAAATATATGATTCAATAGATGTGGATTTCAAAATTATTGATGGATTCAAATCGACTGGTGGATTTAATGATGAAGTTGATCTTACCTATGCTGCTATAATTTCTATGGTTGCTGCAAAGAAATTAGATAAAGATCAAAATAGTTTTATTTTTGATGTAATAAAAAATATTGATTCTACTGGAATTGTTTCTGTAGAAAAATATATTGAAAATCAAGTTGACATTTCTGATATCAAAAAACAATTATCATATCCTGGTACACATCATGAAAATCCATTGTACCAAATATTTGATCAGCTTTTTTATGGACCTAAATTATATCAAAAATTATTTGGGCGTACCTCTAAATTTTCTGAATCTGGTCTAATTGAACAAGATAATGTAATTTTAAATAATTTATTAATAGAAAAACTACAAAAAAAATTTAATTCAAAAATTGCAATGGTAACAGGACGTGGTAGAGAATCCGTTAAATATTCATTAAAAGTACTATTGGAAAAATTTGACTTGTCAAATTCAGTATTTTTAGAAGATGAATCCAGAGAACTTGCAAAACCCAATCCTCAATCCCTCTTAAATTCAATTAAAGGAATGAATAGTATCATGACTTTATACGTTGGAGATTCCATGGAAGATTTCATTATGGCAAAAAAAGCCACTAATCTAGGAAATAAGACTATTTTCTGTGGAATTATTGGAACTAGTAAAAACCCCCAAAAGAAATTTGAATTATTCGAACAGAATGGAGCTATTTTGGTGCTAGATTCAATTAATCTATTACAGAAGGTATTAAATTTAGAATAAAAGAGATTACATAATCTGTGAGAAACATGAAATTACGAAAAACTTCAATTAAACGAAACACCAAAGAAACTAGCATTCAAGTTTCTGTCAACCTTGACGGAACTGGAAAAACAAACATCAAAACTGGCATCAATTTTGTTGATCATTTGATTACTTCTTTTGGAAAGCATAGTATGATGGATCTAAAAGTTGCTGCCACATCAAATGATGGAATTGAACATCATCTTATTGAGGATACTGCAATTACAATTGGACAAGCAATAGATAATGCATTGAATTCTAGAACTGGAATTACAAGATTTAGCTATGCTTCTGTTCCAATGGATGAATCCCTAGCTGAAGCTTCCATTGATTTGATAAAACGTCCATTTTGGAAATTAACTTTGTCAATTAAACGAAGTAAAATTGAAGGTGTATCTAAAGAAGATCTAGAACATTTTTTCCAATCATTACTTCAAAATTTGAATAGCTGTATTCACATTACTGTAAAATATGGAGACAATGATCACCATAAAGTTGAGGCAGCTATGAAATCATTGGCTGTTGCATTTAGAAATGCATCTGCATTTGACAAAAAGCAAAAAGGTATTCCGAGTACAAAAGGTTCAATGTAATGGTTAAAGTAGCAATATTTGATTATGGAGCTGGAAATATATTCAGTTTAAAAAATTCTCTTGAAAAAGCAGGAGCTATAGTAGATGTGATCTCTAATTTTGATAAACCTAATGAGTATTCTGGTTTATTGCTTCCTGGTGTAGGGAATTTTGATCCTGCTATTCATAGAATTCGAGATTTATCTAAAATTCAATTTCAAGATTATATAGACAATATGCCTGTACTTGGGATTTGTCTTGGTATGGAAATGTTTTTTGAAAAAAGTGAAGAGGGAAAAGAAAAAGGACTTAACGTAATTGATGGTGAAGTGGTAATACTTCCATCTTCAATGAAAGTTCCTCATATGGGATGGAATGATCTTGAAATTAAAAAACCTGGAAAAATCCTTAATGGTGTTAGTAATGGATCTTGGGTTTATTTTGTACATTCGTATAGAGTAAAACCAATTCTTGTTGATATAATTACTGCCGAATCTGATTATGGAATCAAAGTACCCGCAGTTGTTGAAACCAAGAATTTTTTTGGAACCCAATTTCATCCTGAAAAATCTGGTAAAGCTGGTAAAATCATGATAAAGAATTTTCTTGAAGAGTGTAAAAAATGAAAATTATCCCTGCCATAGATCTTATGAATGGACAAGTTGTTAGATTGTACAAAGGAGATCCTAAACAAAAAACTGTTTATGGTGACAATCCTGTTGATATTGCAAAAAAATGGGAATCTGCAGGTGCAGATATGCTTCATTTGGTAGATTTGGATGCTACCCTTGGGATAGGTTCCAATCTTGATGTAATTAAAAAAATTCTTGATTCTATATCAATTCCTGTTGAAGTTGCAGGTGGATTAAGAGATAAATCAATAATTATGGATCTGTCTAAAATTTCAGAAAGAATAGTATTGGGAACTCTGGCTTTTAAAAATAAACCTTTACTGAAATCATTGTTATCTGAACTTGGAACAGAAAAAATTGTTATTTCTGTTGATCACAAAGATGGTGAAATAGTAATTTATGGTTGGCAAAAAGATACTGGAATCAAATTAATTGATGCAATCAATGAATTTCTTGAAATGGGATTTACTGAATTTTTACTAACAAATGTAAGTCGTGATGGAACTATGAATGGACCTGATTTAGAATTTTTAGAACAAGCATGTAATTTAGATAAAACTCATGTTATTGCTAGTGGTGGAATCTCAAATATTTTAGATATAAGTCATGTTAAAGAAAAAAACGCTTATGGGGTTATTCTTGGAAAAGCTCTTTATGAAAATAAAATTTCAATTGAAGGTGCAAAAGAATTAGTATGACTTTAACAAAACGAATCATATCTTGCCTTGATGTAAAAAATGGTAGAGTTGTAAAAGGACTTCGTTTTGAATCAATTAAAGATGCCGGAGATCCTGTTGAGCTGGCTGAAAAATATAGTAATGAAGGAGCCGATGAATTAGTATTTCTAGACATTACTGCATCTAATGAACAACGAGAAACACTCAAAGATTTAGTTCGAAGAGTTGCATCTGTAATTGATATTCCCTTTACTGTTGGTGGAGGTGTGAAATCATTAGACGATGCAAGAAATATTCTTCTTAATGGTGCTGATAAGGTTGGTATCAATACTGGAGCAATAAAGAATCCTAAATTGATTACTGAATTAATGGAATTATTTGGACGTCAATGTGTTGTAATTGCAATTGATGCAAAAAGAAATTACAATGTTAAGGATGATGTTGCAGTTTTTTCAGAAAATGAACAAAATTTCTGGTTTGAAGTTTTCATTTATGGTGGCAAAGAGGGTACTGGAATTGATGCTATTCAATGGGCAAAAAATGCAGAAAAACTTGGATCTGGAGAAATTCTTCTTACCAGTATTGATAAAGATGGAACAAAAAATGGTTATGATATTTTACTCACAAAATCCATTGTTGATTCTGTATCTATTCCTGTAATTGCATCTGGTGGTTGTGGAAAACCTGACGATATGGTTGATATATTTAAAAAATCAAATGTTGATGCTGCATTAGCTGCCTCTATTTTCCACTATGAAACTCATGGCGTAAAAGGAGTCAAAGAATATCTGAAAGAAAAAACAATCCCTGTAAGATTATAAACCATGTTTTTATTTTCAAAATATGCAAAAAACTATCGATAATATAGACTTTGAAAAAAGTGGTGGACTGGTACCTGTTATTGTTCAAGATGCAAAGACAAAGGATGTTTTAACTTTAGCTTATACAAATAAAGAATCACTTGAACTTGCAAAAAAAACTGGGAATTCTTGGTTCTGGAGTCGTTCAAGAAACAAGCTTTGGATGAAAGGTGAAGAATCTGGTAATACTCAAAAAATTAAAGAAATTTTAGTTGATTGTGATTCTGATGCAATAATTTACCTAGTTGAACCCTCTGGCCCTGCATGTCACTTGGGAGAACAAGTTTGCTTTCATAATACTTTGGAAAAATAAATTAGCATACTGATTGATAATTTTCTTCCGTTCCTGGAAGCATCTCTTCTGTTATCTTAAATTCCAAATTTTTATAATCTGTTCCTCTAAAAACTACTCTCCAATCCCCAATAAAATCATCTACTGTACAATACCCCTTGGTTTTAGAAAGTTGTGGTTCTAAATAATAATTAAATGCAGATTTTGTAGCACCATCAAATGGTATTGTCCAATAAACTGAATAATGTGTACTATTTAATGGTCTGAGAAAAGTAATCTGTCCTTTCTCATCATAATTTAACCCGCCAATTCTTATGAAAATTTTCTCCCCTAATACATACTCACTACGATCAATTTGAAATGGCCCTGAAGTAATCCATTCTCTTGGTTTGGGTGAATATTCATTTTCTAAATTGATTCTTTCAATTTCATCTAGGTTTTCTTGAATTTTCAGTATTTCTTTTTCATCTGGATTTAATTCTTTATTCAAAGTATCTTCTACTTCCATTATTTTTGATTCTTGATTACTTACTGTGATAATTCCAATAGATACAGCAATTATTCCAATTATAACGAAAATTATGGCTTTGTTATTCTTCACAATTATATTTTTTCAAAAATCACTAAAAACCTTCCTCATAATAAAAATATCAATTAAAATCTGATTTTTTATTGATTATTTTTAAAACTATCTATTTTTTCATATTTTTTTACCTAATCACAAGATTTTTCATTATATTTTTTATTAATCAAAATTAAGTATTACTTAACTTGATATTAGGATTTTTTATGTATATTATCAAAGGAAGGACTGATCTTGGCTAGAATATCATTACAATGTAGAGAATGCAAAAAAGAGTATGAATCCACTTTTAAGTATATTTGTGATGACTGTTTTGGTCCTTTAGATGTACATTACGATTTCCCCTCCGTCTCAAAAAATACCTTTACTAATCGTGAAAAAACGTATTGGCGATATTTTGAATTACTACCAATAGAACACAAATCAAATATTGTAAGTATTGATGCTGGAATGACTCCTCTAACAAAAGCAGATAAACTTGGAGAAAAACTTGGACTAAAAAATCTCTATATCAAAAATGATTCAGTAAATCCAACATTTTCATTTAAAGATAGACCTGCAGGAATTGCAGTATCTAAAGCAAAAGAATTTGGGATGTCTGCTGTTGGATGTGCGTCTACTGGGAACTTAGCATCTGCTACTGCAGCACATGCAGCAAAAGGTGGATTTCCATGTCATATCTTTGCCCCTAGTGATATTGAAATGGCTAAGATTGCACAGGCATTATCTTATGGTGCAAACTATATTGCAGTTGATGGAACATATGATGACGCAAATAGAATAGCTGCACAGATTGGTGACAGTAAAGGTATAGGTATTGTAAATATTAACATGCGTTCTTATTATGTTGAGGGCTCTAAAACTCTTGCATATGAGGTAGCAGAGCAATTGAATTGGCAAGTTCCTGATCAATTGATAGTGCCAGTTGGTAGTGGTGCAATGTTAAATGCAATATGCAAAGGTTTTGAAGAATTACAAAATGTATCACTGTTAAATGATGTTTCTAATATGCATATGATTGCAGCACAACCTCATGGCTGTGCTCCTATTGTTGATGCATTTAAGAAAAATAGTAACGAAGTAATTCCAGTTGAACATCCAGACACTGTTGCAAAAAGTTTAGCAATTGGTGATCCTGGTGATGGTAGATATGTTCTGAAACGTTTACAACAGTACAATGGATTTGCTGAAGAATCAAATAACAAAGAAATTCTTGATGCAATTTTACTACTTGCAAGGACAGAAGGAATATTTACAGAGCCTGCAGGTGGTGTTTCAGTTGCCATTCTTCAAAAGATGGTTGAACAGGGTAAGATTGATGCTAATGACAAAGTAGTTTGTTATGTTACTGGAAATGGACTCAAAGCCACTGAAGCAATCATGGAAATTTTAGAAAAACCACTGGTAATGAAGGCAGATGTAGGGGAAATATCGGCGGTAGTAAACTAATGACAAAAATTGTATTTACAATTCCTTCTGTACTAAATCAAGGTGGAGGAGAAAAAAAGATTGAGATTTCAGCTGATTCCATTACTGACGCATTTGTAAAAATTTCTGAAATTATGGGTGATGACTTTAAAAGAAGAGTATTGGAAAGTGATGGAAAGCCACGTTCATTAATTAATATCTACATTAATGGGAAGAACGCAAAATTCTCTGGAGGCATGGATACTTCTCTTAATGATGGAGATGAAGTGTATATCTTACCTGCAGTTGCTGGCGGTTCTGAAGAATTAACAAAAAAAGAACTAGATCGATTTTCCCGCCAGGTTATGTTAGAAGAAATTGGTTATGGTGGACAGCTAAAACTAAAAAATGCAAAAGTCTGTGTAGTGGGAACCGGAGGATTAGGTAATCCAATAACAACTAGATTGGCTGCAATGGGCATAGGTACTCTCCGTATCATTGATCGTGATGTGATAGAATTATCCAACTTACATCGTCAAACAATGTTTGATGAGGATGATGTAGGCCAAGTCAAGGTGGAAGTTGCCGCAAAAAAATTACAGAAACTAAACCCTGATTGCAAAATTGAGGCACTTGCTATCTCAGTCAATGATTATACTGCACTAGAAGCAGTTGAAGGATGTGACGTAATAGTTGATGCATTAGACAGTGTTAATGCAAGATATGCTCTCAATAAAGCTTGTGTGAAATTTGGTATACCGTTTGTTACAGGTGCAGCGGTTGGAGTTTCTGGACAGATATTTACAATCCTTCCTGGATCCAGCGCATGTTATCATTGCATGTTTCCTGCATTAGATGAAGAGTCAATGCCTACATGCAGTATTGAAGGAGTACACCCATCAATACTATCCATAGTTGGAGGCATTGAGGTTTCTGAAGTGGTAAAAGTCATTTTGGGTAAGAAACCCAGCCTATCTGATAGAATTCTACATGTGGATATTGAAAATCTTGACTTCACCAATACTCGTACATTTAGAGCTGAAGAATGCCCTGTATGTGGTTCAGGTAAAGTGGAAGAAACTATCAAAGAAGAGCTAATCCTAGAAGAACTGTGTGGAAGAAACCGAGGTAAAAGAACATTTTCAATTACCCCTACAGGAACATTTGATCTTGATGTTTTGTCTGTTACCAATAATGCAAAAACGAGAGGATTTTTAGTTGAAAATCAAGGTGAACTTGGCTTGTCTCTCCGAACAAATGATTTATCGGTAAGCTTTATGAAGAAAGGTTCTGCTGTAGTGGTGGGTCCAAAAAATGAGCAGGATGCAATATCGCTTTACAATGATCTCTTGGGAAAAAAGACAATTAAAACAGCAAATTAATTATCTAGCTTTTCTAAAACCATTTTATGAATAAACTAGTAATTCTTGCAATTACATTATCTTTCATTTTACCTACAACCCATCATTCTTTTGCCAATACACCAGAAATTGAAAATGATATCTTTATTCTTGTTCAAACCAGTGTCAGAAATTCTGATGGACAACTTGTTGTATATCTAGAATCCTCCAAATTCACTGAGGTCAACACCCCTGCGTTGAAATCATTTTTAGATTTTGAAGCATCACGCGGAACAGATCCAATTATGACAATTGATGGAGAAAATTATCAGATCATACGCAGAGTTCAAATACAGATATTTGATTCAGATGGTCTTGTTGCTAGTACCGTTTTATCTGATAATATAGACGGAAAGCCTGTACTTCTTGCTAGATTTGCACATGATGGATATCCCAAAATATCTGGAGACTCTATGGAATCAATATGGACATTTATCATCCGTGTCTCTTAGAAAGTAATACTCCTACTCCTATCGAAAAAAATACTATCAGGGGTACAAACCTATATGGTTGATTTGTCTGATTGGTAAAACCCGTGAGTATTGGAGCGATAAGTAATATTCCTGAAATGAGTACCATTATTGACTCTCCATGATTTACTCCATTTTTTGACACAATGAATAATCCTACTATCAACGGTATCATAAATAACATCACTAATCCGTCAAATCTTAATTGATATGCAAATGAAGTAATACCCATCTGGAATTCTTTTGCACTAAATCTTTCTTCTGTGTCTTGTGTTACAGAAAATCCTCCTATAGAAGCAATACCTCCAGCAAGAATAATCCCTATGGTAATTCCACTAACAGTGATCTTTCGTTTCTTTGATATTTGACTCCTTAATATGAAATAGATTGACATTGGTAAAAATGCTATAGTCAGTGCCTTTGATAAAATAGACAAGAGATAAGATATCGGCGATAACGGCCAGAATCTATATGCCATGTATAATGATGTTAGATAAAACAAAATCCAGAAATTTGTATAAGATACTGTAGTGTCATATGTTAAAAATACTGAACTCTGCAGTAAAATTATAACTGCAACAATCCCAGCAAATCTTTTTTGAGTGATTGTATTTGTAATGATATATGTCATAATTAATAATGCAATACTTGCAAGAAATGGCATTATCTTATAGCTTCCAAATAGAATCATAGATGATGATAACATAAAATATCTCACATGTGGTTCAAAAGATGATATTGTGTCAATTGACCATGTGTCTAATCTTTTTGTTACTCCAACATAATCCTCCAGATTTTCTTGAGTTGTTAACTCCCCAACAGTTACAGAAACGTAGATTATCAAAAGTACTACCATGACAACAAAAGCTATTTTTTTTGATATCTCAAACAAGAAAATCTTTTCAAATATTGTTGATATTGATCTGATCTTTTTCTTGTGATGTAGTAATAATAAGCCAAAAATTATTCCATTTGATATTATTATGCCTCCTGACCATACTCCTAGTTCCAGCGGATCTGGTATTACCGATTTTATGCCTGGTATGGTTATAGTATTTGATGTTGAAATTAATGCAGGAAAAATCACTGAAACAAAACTAATAAGCACAATTGATATGGAAAACAAAAAAACAATCCATGAAATAACTGCAGAATTTATTCTTCTGGTACTTTTACTCTCTGTCAACATTTGTACGTGAAATTACTTACTTAAAATCTGAATTATTTTACATGTGTAGTTCTAGTCCAGAAATGGCATTCTCTAAGAAATCTACCATTCTGAGACATATTATGTAGGAGATGCCCTGCATTGTACCTTGCCCTTTCTAACTCTGAAAAAGTCAAAGATTGTTTTCGATGTGTTAGGACAATACCAAGGATCTTCGTGGAGAAAAATTGTAAATGTAGATGAACCAACAGATGATCTCATAGAAAATTATGTTGTAATGTTTGATTCGCGTGTAGATTTATACTGGTTTTATTATCTTATCTACCACTCTTGAGCATTCTTCCATATCTTTAAAAGAATCTATAGAATACCACTTGACATTTTTGAATTTTTTTGTATTCAGTTTTCTTTTTTCTGCATACTCTGGAAAAAGTGTCTTTTCTATATCTCCTTTTTTTGGTAAATCTTTTACAATTTCTTTTTGCAGATGATATATGCCTGCATTCATCCACATGTTTGAAATTTCTTCTTTTTCTCTAAACTGTAATATCTTATCTTTTTTTATCTCCATTATTCCAAATTTAGTTTTAAGCTCAATTGATGCTATAGAATTTGGTTTTTTTATCAATTCGTTCAGCTTTATGTCTGTGATTATGTCCCCATTCAAAACAAAAAAAGACTTGTCTTTAATCCGAGATCCTGCTTTTTTTATGGCACCACCTGTCCCTAAAGGAATTCTCTCTTTTGAGAATCCTATATTAATTCCAAAATTATTTTTCATTTCTAGAAAATTTTCAATCATCTCTGTTTTATAACCCGTACAAATTATGATTTTATCAATTCCATTTTTCTTAAGATATCTTATCTGCCATTCTATGATTGGTATGTTGTTTAATGGAATCAGTGATTTTGGAATATAATCTGTAATTGGTCTAAGACGTTTGGCTTTACCTCCTGCTAAAATTAACGCTTCCACAATAAGAAAAATTTTTGAGTAATTTTATATCTTTATCTGATATGTTATAAAATCTAATAATATCTAAATTTGAATTGGTATGTGATTGTAGATCTTATGTTTTGCAATAATCTATACTAATTATTGAAATTTGTTTAAAGATTTTTTGATAAAATACTATCGTACATCTTAATTAATTTCTCATACATTGTTTTTTGATTATATTTTATTTTTAATATGTTATTGCCATTTGTACCCATCATTTCAGATTCTGATGGGTTTCTGATGAATCTAATTATTGCATCTGCCCATTTTTTCTCGTCGTATGGATCAATAATCAATCCAGTTGTATTATTTTCTATAATATCTGACATTGGAGGAATGTCTGATACTATCACTGGTCTTTTTTGTTGAAATGCTTCCAACATGACTAGACCGAACCCTTCTATTATACTAGGAAATAATAATGCGTTTGATTCTGCTAGTATCTTTGATTTTTGTTCTGGTGTTACATATCCTGTAAAAATCACACTCTCATTGATGCCTAATTTTTTGGTTATATTTTGTAGTGATTTTTTGTAAGGTCCGTCCCCAGCAATTATTAATCTTGCATCTGGAAATTTATTTACAACTATTTTGAATGCTTTCAAAATTATGTTTATATTTTTGTAAAATACTAGCCTTCCTAAATATACAAATTGATTTGTATTGAGTTCTACAACATTTTGCTCATTATCTTGTATGCAGTTTGGAATTACATGAATTGGTTTTTTTGTTCCTATTTTTTGTATGTCTTTTTTTGTTGCATCGCTAACAGTGTGTATGTAATCAAACCTAAATTGCATCATTAGTTTTTCAAAAAATGGTACTAATCTTGCATTTGTATAAGATACATTGGATTGTTTTGACCATTTTTTCCAAAATTTTTTGTCATATATTGAAAATATGTCATGAATTGTAGTTATGTGTGGCACTTTTGTAAAATTTGATATCAACGAACCTGTTAACGCAGGAGCAAAATTGTTTGAGTGAATCAAATCAATATTTTGCTTTTTTATAATGCTTCTTCCTTTTCGAAATGCGTTAATTGTATATCTCGTATTATCAAGAAATGTTGGTGGGAGTCCCCCTTTATACTCGAGTGTTGGACTCACTGTAATAATTTTCATATTTTTTGATTCCTCATATTTTTCACCTTTAACCTTGTTTGTAACTACCCATACTTTGTGTCCGTTATCTATCATGACTTTGGCAATTGTTTTGAACACATATTCTCCACCACCTTTTGTTGTAGAAAAAAACTGGGATAGAAGAAGTATGTTCAATATTATAAATCTAAAATTAGAGTGATATGAGACTGTCGGTACAATAAATTACTGTGTAGCATTATCTGATCACTAAATTACCATCTAATATTTTGGATTATGGCTTGTTTCTTTTCTAATATATTTTCTTTAAATTTCATTAAATGATTAAGCATTATTTCAATCTCATCATTGATG
>JAOTUX010000186.1 GCA_029863665.1 Candidatus Nitrosopumilus sp. | reverse complement strand
AATTCTGAAGATCTTGTTGGCCATCTAATAATTGGTTTAGCTCCACACACCTCTGTTGGAATCGTAGGACGAATTATTGGATATACAGAAACCCATGTTTGTTTTGGAACTCCCAATTGGCATTCTGCAAAAAGAAGAGATGCTGATGGCGATGCTGACTCTATTATGCTTCTAATGGATAGTCTTCTTAATTTCTCAAGACAATTTCTTTCTGACAGAATAGGCGGATTAATGGATGCTCCATTACTTATTCAACCTCATGTTTTACCACATGAGTCTCAGCCACAAGCACACAATCTTGAGGTCACAAAATTTCTTCCCCTAGAATTCTTTGAATCCACACTTCAACAGATCAAAACATCAGACGTAGTATCGGTAGATATTATTAAATCACGTCTTGAGACAGAAAGGCAATTTTATGACTATTTCTTTACACATTCAACTTCATCTCTAACTACTTCAAAATCACGTAGTGCCTATTCCACACTTGGTTCCATGCTTGATAAATTTGATATGCAAATTAGGAATGCTGAATTAATCAATGCAGTAAATACTTCAGAAATTGTTTCAAATGTTATTTCCACACACCTAGTTCCTGACATAATGGGAAATCTTAGAGCATATGCTAGACAAAGTTTTAGATGCACTGGTTGTGGTAAATCATTTCGTAGAATGCCTCTCATTCAAACATGTATTTGCGGTCACAAACTAATTCCTACCATTACAAGAGGTTCAGTAGAAAAGTATCTAAAACTTGCAAAAAGACTGGTTGATAAATACGACGTTGGCGAATACCAAAGAGGAAGAATTCATGCTCTTTCTGACGAAATTGAATTAGTATTTGGAAAGAATCAGGGGGATCAATCACTTCTTACTGATTATGCCTAACTACCTTAGTTTAACATATTCATAAGCACCCAATTTGTTATCAAAACAGAATTTGACTTTTTGGTAATCCTTTCTAAAAGCTTTGACTTTTGATAGAATCTTCTTTGGATCCTTTTTCTCTATAACTATCTGTTTAATGAAAGATGCAATTTCCTGCATTTCATTCTTTTTCATTCCAAGTCGTGTGATTTCAGAAACTCCTAATCTAATTCCACCTGGATGAAAATAATTTCTTCCTGCTTTAATATCACCTGGAATAAGTTGCCTATTTACAATAATGTTAGCTTTTTCTAATTCTGCCTCTACTTTTCCACCATCGGAGTAGTCTAAAACATTGACTGCAATTTGATGTGATTCTGTAAATCCTCTACTCTCTCCCAAAATATTTAATCCTGCATCGCTTAAGGACTCTGCAAATGCTTTTGCATTTTTTATAACTTGAATAGCATAATCTTTACCAAATTCTAAAGCCTCTGCAAAAGCAACTGCCTTTCCAGCCATATGGTGAATATGATGACTGCTTGTAAGGCCAGGAAATGTTGCTTTTTTAATTACTTCTTCATGATCTTCAGAACCTAAAACAAGTCCTCCTTGAGGACCAAACAAAGTTTTATGAGTGCTCATAGTCATTGTATCTGCGCCTTCCCGTAATGGATCTTGGAATTTCCCACCAGCAATTAATCCTGCAACATGAGCTGCATCATAATTAATGTGCATGTCATAACTCTTTAGAAAATCTGATAACTCTTTGACAGGATGTGGAAATAAAAATAATGAACCGCCAAACATTGCCATTTTTGGAAGACGCTTGTCTTTTTTTAGATTCTTTATTTTCTGCTTTGTCTTATCAACATCAATTGTCATTTCTTCAGCATCAAATGGGTAGAATTCTATCTCTAATCCGTGAACTAATCCTGCAGTTCCAGAATGCTCCTTTTTACCATGTGAAATATGTCCACCTGCAGGAATAGAAGGTGCCAACATTATATCACCTGGATTAGTAAAAGCAGAATATACCGCTAAATTTGCAACAACCCCTGAAATTGGTCTTACATCAGCAAATTTTGCTTTGTATAATTTTTTAGCTAGTTTCATGCATTCAAACTCAACATCATCTATGTAGACACAACCAGCATACACTCTCTCCCCAGGCCATCCTTCAGCATATCTATTTCCAAAATCAGAGATAATTGCTTCTCGAACAGCTGGACTCGGAATATTTTCACTTGCAATCAATGGAATTGAATTTTCAAACCATTTGTGATGGTCTTTTAATTTTGTAAAGATTTTATTGTAAGATTCTTTATTTTGTGACTTGGCCATATTTTGCAACCTGACTTTTCCCAATTTAAAAACACCGATGCTCTATCAAACTTTCACATTCTGATCTGGAAGATATAAAAGGGGAATCTAGAGATTTTGCATTTATGGGTATGCAAGCTACTTCAAAGGGAAATATGCCTGTTGTATTACTAAAAGAGGGCGGTTCGGAAACCAAAGGCAAAGATGCACAAAAGAATAACATTGCAGCATCTAAAATCATTGCTGAAATTGTTCATACCAGTCTAGGCCCACGAGGCATGGATAAAATGCTAGTTGATTCACTAGGTGATGTTACGATTACAAATGATGGAGCTACAATTCTCAAGGAAATTGATGTTCAACACCCAGCTGCAAAAATGCTTGTTGAAATTTCTAAGACTACTGATAATGAAGTTGGTGACGGTACAACCTCGGCAGTTGTATTGGCAGGTGCTTTACTTGAAAATGCAGAATTATTAATTGATCAAGATGTACATCCTACAATTATTGTTGATGGTTATAGAAAAGCTGCAAGAAAGGCAAAACAATATCTTGAAAGTATTGCAGACAAAATCTCAGCAAATGACAAAACCATTTTAACTAAAATTGCTAAAACCTCTATGCAGACTAAACTTGTTAGAAAAGACTCTGATCAGCTTGCAGAAATTATAGTAAAGGCTGTTCTAGCTGTTGCTGAAAAAGATGGTGAAACTTATGATGTTGACGTTGATGATATTAAAGTAGAAAAGAAAGCAGGCGGTTCCATTAAAGACTCAATAATTATTCAGGGCATTGTTCTTGATAAGGAAGTTGTTCATGGAGGCATGCCTAGAAAAGTACCTGAAGCTAAAATCGCATTAATTAATACAGCATTAGAAATTAGCAAAACTGAAACTGATGCAAAAATTAACATTTCAAATCCCCAACAACTAAAATCATTTTTAGATGAAGAAAATAGAATGTTAAAAACAATGGTTGACAAGGTCATTGGTTCTGGTGCAAATGTGGTTTTGTGTCAAAAAGGAATTGATGATATGGCACAACATTATCTAGCAAAAGCTGGAATTATTGCAGTTAGAAGAATTAAAGAAAGTGATCTTACAAAACTTGCAAAAGCAACTGGTGCAAGAATAGTTACAAACCTTGATGATCTCTTTGAAAAAGATCTGGGTAGCGCAGATCTAGTTGAAGAGAGAAAAATTGAAGAAGACAAATGGGTATTTGTAGAAGGATGTAAACACCCAAAATCAGTTACTTTACTTCTTCGTGGAGGCTCACAAAGAG
>JAOTUX010000185.1 GCA_029863665.1 Candidatus Nitrosopumilus sp. | reverse complement strand
GAAAAGTGAAGAGAGTATACTAAAAGAAGAGCTAGAAACACAAGTTGAAGATTTACAGAATGAATTTAGAACAAAAAAAGAAGAGATAAACAACATCACACACAAAATCCAAACTGTAAAAGAAGAATATTACACTACAGTCAGCAACCTAATGTTGGTGAAAAAGGAGCTGAATCAAAAAAAGATGGAATTAGATATAATTCAACGAGAACATGCTGGAATTCGAGAAAAAATTAAAAATTCCAAGCAAGATTCAGAATCAGTCAAAGAATTTAATAAAACCGAAGAAGATTTATTAAAAATAAAAGAAGAATTAGAAAGCCTCAAAAAAGAACACGATAAGATTAAAGAGCAATCTGAAAAAGAACAATCCACCCTACACAACATCAAAAAGCAGCAGATTGAAGTAGAAAAAGAATTAGAGGAGGCAAACTCAAGATTATACAATGCAAAAGATGAATTAGATAAAAAAGATCATTTTCAAGATACAAATATTCTCACTCCAAAAGAAAAAGAATTCATTCAGGGAGATAAAATTAATCAAAAAAGTTCTGCAGGTATTATTGAGGCAGCAAGTGCAGTAGTAGGTTCATTAAAATCAAAACTCAGTATGACGCAAAAAGAGTTAGAAGCAGTTCAACTACTATTAGAGAAAGAGAGAGAAGAGCATGAGAAAACAAAACAAGAATTAGAAAAACTCCAAACAGAAACAAAAACACCAGAGAAATTATAATTTTTCAAAATATTGTTTCCATTTTGATTTTATCTCTTGCTCGGAAGTTCCAAGATCATATAGAGGTGAAATTACATCAGAGACGCTTGAAACATCAACTAATACAATTGAATTGATTTGGCTTTGGATGCCATTTTTTCTATAATTATTCAAAATTTCATCAAATAGAGAACCGTCTTTAATGATTCGAGCAGTACCTTGAAACAAATAGCCCTTACGTAAAAGAGGATCAATTACGTTAATTTCCACATAAGGATTACCTTGTAAATTTTTCAGAGTGTCAGGAGATCGAATATCTGCAAATGCTAATAATTTGGATGTCCAACCAATAATAGTTCCCTTGGGAGAGATGTTTGGTTTACCATCAAAAGAAACTGTCGCGACATATCCTAGTTTTTGACTATTCAAAAAATCTTTAATTTTTTGAGTGATCACACATTAGTCATTTATGACTAAGATAATTAGTTTTCAAGAGTCATCGCATTACTTCAGCTAAGAATTGAGAAAAGAAGAAAAATCCAACTCCTCCACCTATAATTGCCACCCATGCAACAACTTGTTTAATTTTAGACATTTGAAGTGGTTCTTCTATACTCATTATTGAATCTAATTGAATTTTTTTAGACAGTTATAATTAGACTAACTACGAATCATCTATGTTGGCAAGTATCAAAGATATTGGGAAAATCTTTTTGTTTATTGTTGGTGGAATAGTAGCAATCATAGTAGGATCTTTTATGATCAGAGGAACAATGCACATGTGGGATGATTCTGAAAAAGATAACCCAAACAAAAAAGATAACGACTAAAAATAAGTTCTACCAAATATTATTAAAATTGATTCAAAACTCTAAAATTAGAAAATCACTTGATCAATACATCAATAGAAGAATTAAAGAAATTCCAACTGAAATTAAACAAACATTTCCCAACATCAAACAAATTTGGAAGTGTAAAGATGAAGAAGATTTTCTATATGGATACTATGTTGGGAAAATAGAAGAAGGGGCTTTACATTATTTACTTAAGGCAACCAGAGCATCAGCTGGAGGATATGTAGATACTTTTGAAATAAGAGGGATTATCGAAATACACAAAATTCAATTACAAGAAGCAATCAGAATTGCAATCAATTAGTGAAGTAGAAATACTGCAATGATTTTAAGTTAAAACATGGTAGGACCAAAAGATGGAGGATTTGGCTTTGATCAATCAAAGAAATACACAAAAATAGAGAATCTTGATGAAATTTGTGTCCAGTGTCAGGCAGGACAACATAAAAAATGTTTGAAGAAGGCAAAACAGCAAGAAGTTTGTGAGTGTGAACACTGTATGATTTACGGTTAAATTAAAAACAAAACAGACAATTTTTAATATTATTAAAAAACACAAAATGATCTTGTCAAATCAATATGTGTTTAAATGTAATTTTTGTGGAATCAGTTTTGGTAATAATGTGATAAAATTAGCATTGCATATTGGAAGAATTCACGATAGTCCAAGAGAGATAAACAAGAATTATACATATTAAAAAAATGAAATGCAATAACAAGGAAATTGGATGCTATCATGACAATTCAATACATCTTGATGGAAATGGAAAATGTATAGTAAGAGGATGCAAGTGTGAAAAATTTAAAGATTAGATAGTTTAGATTCCAATTCCCAAATTTCTTTATCATATGAATCAGCTACAGATTGAGCAAACTCTCTATGCGCAAAAATAATTGCATTTAATGCATCCTTATAATTTTGGTCGCCTAGCTTAATGACGTCACATGATTCAAGAGAAGTAACATGTCCAGTCACAGTAGCAATTGCACCTTTTTGATTAAACTTAACAATTCCACCAAAGGCTTCAATCAGCATATAAGCAGATTCTGCTTTACATTTGTAGGTAACTCTTCCAGTTTCAGTATTGAATAGTTGTGTTATGCCACATGGTTTTTTCGTTACAGTTACAGTCACAAAATAACTGGAAATAATGTAGTATTAATTATTTTAGAAATTATGCAGAACCAATATCTGATGGAGTAGCAGACATGCCATTTAGAATTTTGTCAATCTCGTTGATTGCGAGTTTATCTCTTCCAATCAAATCAAATTTTTGTAGGATTGTTTCAAATTTCTTTTCCTCTTCTACTTGTTCATTTACAAACCATTCAAGAAACGCATATGTAGAATGATCTTTTTCTTTTTGTGTAATCTCCACAATTTTATGAATCGCTTTTGTAACGGTTCTTTCATTGTTCAATGCAGTTTTAATTATTAGTTCAAGAGATTTAAAATTAGAAGCAGGTGATTTGGTTCCAGGGATTGTTGCAGAAACTCCCATATCATTAAGATAATGAACAAATTTTAACATATGTTGTCTTTCTTCTTCAGCTTGAACATAAAAAAAAGCAGCAGACCCTTCATAACCAGTAATTTCACACCAAGAAGCCATAGCCAGATATGTATTTGATGCGTTTGCTTCCAGAGCAGTTTGATCATTTAGCGCTTTTTTTAGATTAGAGGAAATTTTCATGATAACACTGAGAAGTTAGTGTTAAAATAGTTTATCGAGATCTAAAATTCAATTACACATACATGATACAACAAATTAAGACAAGAGTAGCTTTTTACTAAAAAGAGTAAAATCTAGAAAGAAGGAACAAAGAAGCAAAAATAATTAGAAAAACAATACCTGCAATACTTAGTATTTTGAGATATGCAGATGGTTGTGATTTTTTATCCAAGAATT
>JAOTUX010000184.1 GCA_029863665.1 Candidatus Nitrosopumilus sp. | reverse complement strand
TTTTAAAATTGCATTAATAGATTCTGGTTCAAATGTGTCCTTGTATATATCAAAGAAGGTAGGTGAGTTTAGTTCTACTTGATAGATATTTTCTTGAAGTTTTTGTATCTCATAACTATTTTTTAGTTTTCTAAGATTAACAGTAAAATAAAATACTCGATGGCCTTTTTTGGCAAATCGTGTGAGTAAGTGCTGAGGTCTCTGATACCTAAAGTTCCAATTTATGATAGGAAAACTTAGGATGTCTTTTTTTTCTAGTTTACCAGACATCGCCATCATAACGGTATGCTTTTGTTCGTCATCAGATTGATGTTGACTATTTGACTTTAGGAATCTTTTTGGTCTAAGAGGTAATTTTTTGCCAATGGTTTTATCATATTTGTGTAAAGCTCTAAATACAAAGCTCTGATGTATTTCTGTAATAAAGTTTTGATAAGATTCTATAGCTTCATTAAGATTTTTTATTTCTTCTTGTTTTTGTTCTAATTCCTTTTTAAATTCAGATGATTGTTTTAAATTTATTTTATGTAATTTCTCAACATCGGAAATAGAAGACTTTAAAGAATTTTTCGTGTTTGATAAATCGGTGGAGAGATCATGGATTTTTTGGAGATTGTTTTCATTTATCTTTCTGAAATAATTTCCTGACTCTTCAGAATCTTTAATCATAGATTTTAGAATTTCATAGGATTCTGATGGTAGAGTTTTAGGGAAAATTGGGTTTATTTTGGAATTTTCTTCGGATCTAATTTCAAGTCTTTTATAAAGTGATTTGATATGATCAGGGATAATATATTTTGAAAAAGTTTTATCACTATGTAGTAAATCAGAGGAATACCAATTTGAAAGATCAGGTTCGATTAGACCCAGTTTTGTTGCCACAAGATTAATTTCTGAAAATAATTGTTTTTGTGGCCAATCAAAATTCAATAAAAATCCAGAATTTTTTTCAAGTAATTCTAACAAAGATGTATTATATTTCTGCCATAAGGATAATGATTTTTCATAATCAAATTGATTCCTAGTTTTAAGAGATTCAGCAACTTTGAGAGGATCACGAAAGATTCCAATTATAACTGAATTAGATGGAAGATGTTCTTTCCACGCCTCATAACATAGAATTAGTCGAGGATCCTTGAATCCAGATGCAATACCAGGCAAACTAGTTAATTCATCAACATTTTTTTTTAGTTTTTTAATGATTTCTTTTGATATCGTAATTTTTTCGGGTATTTTATCCCAGGTTCCACCATTATTAGATAGAGTTTCATCAGATAATTCTTTTAATTTTTCATGTTCCCAGTGCCCTCGTAGATTATCTAAATCATATTTTAAATCATGTGTACTTAATCTATCAAGTCCACCAAGATTAACTCCACAAAGATTCATTGTCCTTGCAAGAAAAGAAGTTCCGCTTCTATGCATTCCAGTAATGAGTAGGAAAGGTTTCAATGATCGGTTGATCTTATCATACTTATTTAAAACTCTACTTGAATCGTTTGAATAGATAAGAGAAATCATGGTAACTTAATAAAGCAATATTTGAAAACTCAAAAAGTGGATTCAAATTCAAAATTATTTTCATTATGGACAAAGAGAACTCTAATTTTTCATCTTTCCATCATGGAGATAAAAATGAGATACAAGGAAAGTTTTCTTAGCTTTCTTTGGATAGGATTAGAACCACTGTTTATGTTCATAATATTATACGTAGTTTTTTCAAATATTAGAGAGCCTAGAGAAGAAAATTTTGCAATATATCTAATCTCAGGGATTATTTTTTATCATCTATTTACTAAAGGAACAATGACAGGGTTAACAAGCATAAAGAATAATCAAGGAATACTAAAGTCATTAGCAATTAATAAAAATATTTTTCCCGTCATTGCAGTAACAACTACTGCACTACTACTTACAGTAGAAGTTGGAATATTTTTTGGAATAATGCCTTTTGTTTCATTTATTCCTTCATGGACATTAATCATGATGCCACTTGTAATCATATTGTTGTTAGGATTAATTTTAGGATTATCATATCTTCTTTCAATACTTTACGTAAAAATTCCAGACATACAACCAATTTGGACAATTCTAATGTATGCACTTCTTTTTGTGTCCCCAATTTTTTGGTCAATAGATCAGGCAAATGACATCTTATTAACAATACAACAGATAAATCCATTAGGACAGATAATTGAACTTTCTCACAAGATTGTGTTTAATGAAATACCAGATATAGAAGAGTGGTTAAAGACAGCTCTAATGGTGTCAGCAATATTGGTAATCGGGTACATCTTTTTTAAAAAATTTGAAAAAACAATTGTGGAGGAATTATAATGAAGGAGAATTCTATTATAGTTGAAAACTTAATCAAAACATTCAAAGCTCCAAAAAATTTTAAAAATAAAAGTAATTTGATTTATGCGTTGAATAATATTTCATTTTCTTTAGAAAAAGGTCAGATTTTAGGTATAATTGGAAAAAATGGTAGTGGTAAAACCACACTTTTACGAACAATATCAGGCATATACAATGCCACAAGTGGAAACATTACAGTAAATGGAAAATTAGCGCCTGTATTGCAAATAGGAATAGGATTCAGGAATGAGATATCTTGTGTAGAGAATATCATAATGTATGGATTGCTACTAGGATTACAGAAAAATGAGATTAAAAACAAGATAAATTCTATACTGGAATTTGCAGATCTTAAAGATTTTGCAAGAATGAAGTTGAAATATTTTTCATCTGGGATGAGGACTAGACTTGCTTTTGCAACTGCCATGCAGATAAAATCTGAAATATTTTTGGTTGATGAAATTTTAGCTGTAGGAGACATGGATTTCAAACAAAAAAGCTTTGATGAATTCATGAGGTTAAAGAAAGAAGGAAAAACGATAATTCACACGACACATAACTTATCAGCTGTAGAAAGGTTTTCGGACAAAGTATTGTTTTTAGATAAAGGTAAACAAATCGATATTGGTGAACCAAAAGAGATAGTTACAAAATATAAAAAATATATTTTAGGAGAATAGCTACAACATATTGAAATTTGTAGATTTTTTTAAAAAATCAGAACATGAGAGAGTCAATAGAGACAGACGTAGTATACTTTTACATTTTCATATTTTTAAAAATGCAGGTTCAACAATTGAATGGTTATTAGAAAAAAACTTTCCTAAAAAAAATTTATTAATAGATGGAAAGACTCCAGGGGAGATTATGCATCTAAATGAAATATGTAGAATTCTCAAAGGAAAAAATTCAATTAAGACAATATCTAGTCATCAAATTAGATATCCAATACCAGAAAATGCTGAATTTAATTTTATTCCAATCTTATTTTTACGACATCCCATAGATAGAGCATTTTCAATTTATTATTTTAAGAGAAAAGAAATGGATGATTCAATAGGGAGTATAAAAGCCAGATCAATGAATCTCAGGGAGTTCATAAAATGGAATTTGAATTTTAAAGGA
>JAOTUX010000183.1 GCA_029863665.1 Candidatus Nitrosopumilus sp. | reverse complement strand
TCTTGATTCACTTTGTAAACTACATCGGCTTCTTCGCTTAATACACAAAAACCATGTGCAAATCCTTCTGGAATGTAGAGTAATTTATGATTCTCTTCTGAAAGAATTTCAGATACCCAATCTCCATATGTAGGAGAATCTTTGCGAATATCAACTGCAACATCAAAAATTTTTCCTCTTAATGTAGTCACTAATTTAGCTTGAGCTTTAGGGTTTTTCTGAAAATGTAATCCTCGTAGAACGCCTTTTACAGAATGAGAAAAATTATCCTGTACAAATTTTGTATTGATTTTATTGTGCTTAAAATCAGATTCTTTGAAACTTTCCATGAAAAAGCCTCTATCATCTGAAAATGATTTGGCTTGGATAAGAATTATTTCAGAAAGTCTTAATTTCTTAAAGGTAAATGGCATAAGACTCAAAAAGTAAAATAGAATAAATATATTTTAATGAATTGTCCCACGTTGCAGATATTTTTTTGATAAAATACATTATCATATTAATTACAAGAAAGAGAAATTCTTAAAGGAGAATAATCTCCCATTACATAGATTTTGAAGATTGCATTAATTCTTGGTACACGTCCAGAGATTATCAAAATGGCACCAGTAATTACAGAATTAGAGCGGAAAAGAATTAAATATTTTATCATACACAGTGGTCAGCATTATTCGTATAATTTGGATAAAATTTTCTTTAGGCAGTTGTCACTTCCAAGACCAGATTACAAATTAGATGTAGGTTCTACATCTTCTGGAGAACAAACAGGACTTATTATTTCTCGAGTAGAAAAAATTCTAAAAAAAGATCGACCTGAGTTAGTTTTAGTTCAGGGAGATACCAATACAGTACTGGGAGGTGCAATCGCTGCAAAAAAATTAGGCATTCCAGTTGGTCATATTGAAGCTGGTCTGAGAAGTTATGACGAACGTATGCCAGAAGAACTAAACAGAAAACTAACAGATCATTGTAGTGATTTTCTGTTTGTACCAACTATAAAATCTCGAGACATACTTTTACGTGAAGGGATATCAAAAAAGAAAATATTTCTGACGGGGAACACAATAGTTGATTCTGTAAAATGGAATATAAATGAAATAAATAATTCGAAAAAATTTAAAACAATGCCCAAAAAATATTTTTTGGTGTCACTACACAGACAAGAAAATGTTGACAATAGTAAACGATTCAAAAATATTGTGAATGGATTAAAAAAAATTAAAAAAGAATACATGATTCCAATAATATTTCCAATTCATCCTAGATCAAAAAAAATGGCAAAAAAATATAAAATTGATTTTAAGGGAATAGACATAATTGCACCAATAGATTATTTACGATTTTTACATCTAGAAAAAAATGCTTTTTTAATTTTGACTGATTCAGGGGGAGTGCAGGAAGAATCATGTATCTTAAAAGTTCCATGTGTTACTCTACGAGATAATACAGAACGGCCTGAAACCATAGAGGTAGGATCAAACATAATTGCAGGAGATAATCCAGAAAAAATTCTTTTATGTGTAAATAAAATGCTGAAACAAAAACGAAATTGGGTAAACCCATTTGGAGACGGTAACGCAGCATCAAAAATAATTAAAATTATACAAAATAAGATCTAAGACTAAAATTTTGTCAATTTATCGCAGTTAACAAAATACATCATCTATTCTTTAGTTTTAATTGATCTTAATGGAAGGTTTTTGTTGTATGAATGAACAGTTCCATTTTTTTTCAGGATAGAGAAATGAGTTTTTCTTGCATTCAGTGTTTTTTTAAGATTAGATAAATTCCAAAGGATTGTTTTGAATCTAGTTTTAGTTCTCAAAAAATTCTTATTTTTCATATCTCTTAAAAAAATATAAAACATTTCACTAAAAAAAACGAAAAAAAAAGGTACAATATATGCAAAATCAAAATTTTTTAGAACAAACCTAATCCTATTTCTTTCCATAAAATAGATTTTATTCTCAGAGGTTGAAAGTGGTGACACTGCATGCCAAACCATTGCATCAGGGATATACATTAAATCATATCCAGCCCTAATCATCCTAGCACAAAGATCAGTTTCTTCAAAATACAAAAAATAATCTTTATCCATAAATCCTATTTTATTTAATACATCACGCCGAATCACCATTGCAGCCCCACTAAGATAATCTACACGAGAAGTTAGTTCGCCATTATGAAAATTGGTAGGAACTGCAGAAATAGGATCTAATTTTGACCAAGTACAGAAAACCGTATTTTTCCCATAATCATTACCAAGATAGTACATTTTACCTGTAACGGCAGCAATTTTTGACTCATCATTAATTGCAGAAATTAGAATTTTTAGCCAATTCTTATCTGCAATAGCATCTGGATTAAACAATGCAATGATTTTACCTGTAGAATTCGCAATACCAACATTATTTCCCTCAGCAAATCCCAGATTTGCCTGATTTTCTATTATTTTGACCTGTGGAAAATTTGTTTTTACAAAGCTCACAGAGTCATCTATTGATGCATTATCAACAAGTATAATTTCAAAATCAGTAAATGTTTGTAACTGTAAAGAATTAATACAATCTTCAAGGAATTTTTTTGCATTCCAATTAACTATGATTATCGACACTAGAGGCATTTTTCATATTTTGGAAAACCTTGTTTTAATTGTGGTGGTTTATATCAAAATCCAATAGTTTGTCATATAATTTCTCAAATCGTTCTTCCCACGTATTTTTTGATGCAAACTCAATACGCCCTTTTTGCAATGATTTGTCAGTTTCATTGATTGCTTTTCTAGTATTTGCAAGGAAATCTTCCTTGGTCGCAGAGATGTAACACATTTTCTTCATAGGGTGTAGTTCTGGCATATCAGTCGTTACAACAGGCTTTCCCGCAGCAAAATATTCATATATTTTGATAGGATGTGTTGCATGAATAAGTGGTATTTTTTTGAACGGTATCAGACAAACATCAAATCCATGAAGATATTTTGGTAGTTCAGAGTATGGTCTTTCGCCCATAAAGTGAATATTTTCAAAATTCTTTAGTTTTCGAATATCTGAACCAAGAGTATGTCCAATCATTACAAATGAACAATCAGTGCATTTTTTTGCGACGTATTCTAACAGATCAGTATCAAACCAATCAGCAATAGAACCAAAATAACCGATAATGGGTTTACGGAATTTGGAAAGAATTTCAGAGTCTGTACTTTTGTTGAAATGCTCAAACTCGCATGCATTTGGTAAAAATATATGATTATTTGTAAACTTCGTTGCCTTTTGCATCAAAGATAATGATGAAACAGATACAAGATCAGAGTTTGAAAATAATATTTGCTCTTCTTTTATTCGTTCATCAGATACATTATCAAAACCCACAAAATCGTCAAGACAGTCAAAAATAATTTTAAATCCATAACGTTTCTTTAATTCAAGAGATATTCCTGCCCATGTAGGAAATTGTACATACGATACAGCATCAACATTTAGATCTTTTTGCAATTCATCAAAGGATTTTAAAATTGCATTAATAGATTCTGGTTCAAATGTGTCCTTGTATATATC
>JAOTUX010000182.1 GCA_029863665.1 Candidatus Nitrosopumilus sp. | reverse complement strand
ATCAAAAATGCAAGAAGGAGCAGGAACTGTAGGGTTAACAGATTTGTTTAATTCAGTAATTAATGAAGAACAGTTTGTTGAAAAAAAGTTAGTTACAGAAAAAGAAGACAAGGTAATCATTAGGAGTAGAGAGTCAATGCATTATTATGAGATTTTTAAGAAATTATTTGGATCTCCCGTAGATAATAATGCAGAAAATGTATGTCCCTATTGTAAACACATGGTTAAAAATTCAAAGTTTTGTAGAATGTGCGGTGCATTTCCCATCTAATCTTTATTTTTGTATTTTTTAGGTTTTTTGATGAATATTCTTCTGCAACCATTACAGCAAAAATAGAATTTTTTTCCATCATGCTCATGTAGTAATGCTAAATCAAAATCAAGTTCAATTCCACATACAGGATCTACTGGCACAGCTCTTCCACTTTTGGATTCTATTTATAGATTCATCTAAGGGAATGCCGTCAAGGATTTAAGGGAAAAGTTTAGAGTTAAAATCTATTTTATTGATTTGATCATAATGAATCAGTATCATCTAAATTCCAAAAAACAATTTTAAGAAAATCTTAATTTTACAACATGGTGATTAAAAGTAATACAGTTATGAATTAATTATTTCAAGAATCTTCTTTGGAAGTATACCATAATCAGCATCAGGTTCTGCCACTACATACAAGATATCTTCATTAATTATTACACTGATTGCAAGAGCACGTTGACGAGAAGCCATAGCAAAATTTACCGGTCCAAGTTGCTTGTCAAATTCTTTTCTCATTTTCACACGTAATGCAAGCTCCATGAAAATCATCTCATCATCTTTTTCATTTTCCAGAGATTCTACATTATCTCTCATCCCTCCTGCAACTAGTCTACCTCTCTCATTAATCACTCCTGCAAAACGAATTTTTGGGTCAGCAGACAAAATAGAACCACAAATTTTTGCATAATCATAAATTTTATCAGACAATTTACTCCTACTAAAAATATCTCATTTATTACCGTTCTATAAAATTTTAGATTTGAGAATAAAATTAATCATGAGGTAAGTTTCTTAACAAGAGCCAAAAATTCATCATCAGACATATGAGGGATTTTCATTATCTCAAGATTTTCAGAGACATGTTCGGGGGATTTTTGGCCCACTAGAGGAGCTAAAACTCCAGGTGATGATCTAATGAATTGCAAAGTACGTAGAGATGGTTTTAAGTCACCAAAATCAGGCATTACACCAGGTGCAAGTAAACGTCCTTGCATTAATGGGACGCTAGTAAATACCCCTACTCCCAATCTCATAGCTGCCTCCAGTACCGAAACACTGTCAGTTCCCAAAGATTGGTTCTTACTTAGTAGTGCTTGATCATAATGCATGTTATAGGGCAATTGAATAAATCTAAAGCCGTGGTTTTCTCCGCCAATCTTTTTGGCCAAATTAACAGTTTCTTCAAGAGATAAATATTGAGGATTATCACTTTGAACTCTAAAGCATTCCCAAGTTGCCATTCCATAAAATTTGATTTTTCCATCATTACGTTTTTGTTCATATAATTCAAAAACGGATTTTAAATTCTCTAAGAATTGCTCTTTTGAAACATCCTTAATTTGTCCTTCCACGGCATTATGAAGATACATCAAGTCAACACAATCCAAATCCAAATTTTTTAGACTACGGTCTAGTTGATCAGAAAGATAAGTCGGAGTCATACAATGATATCCTGATGTGATATCACCTTCTTTTACAATATTTTTTTGAGCATATTCTTCTTTGACATATTCCCAAAAACCTAATGAAACATCAGCGTCATTTGTGACATATCCATTTTTAGTGCTGACAAATATTTCATCACGGGAAATTTTCTCTTCGTGAATCAATTCAGAAATTGCCTTTCCAACTGAGCGTTCTGCTTTTTGAGATCTATAATTGATTGCAGTATCCACAACATTAACGCCAGAATTAATGGATTGTTTTACAGCGTTTGTAACTAATTCATCAGTTCTAACATCAGCATCACCAAGATAGGTTCCTATTCCAACATTAGAAAGAAAGAGATTTTCAAATTTGTTAAAATTATCTTGATTTACCCCTGAATTTTGGGCAAATTTTTTGGTTCCATCAATAGTTGCAAATCCAGAAATCACACAGATTCCCACTTTTTACTAAATTTATATTTAAAGTGCATAGCTAAATGCTAACACTTCATCCTAAATGCTAACACTACATCTTTCAGTGTTACACCAGTAGTTGCAACAATAGTCATTACAGTGATTGGTGTCGGAGTGTACGGGTATTGTCTGATTAGTTTTAATGAAAAGAGATTTGAATTTGTTTGTTAATTTGATAATTAAGAGATGAGTGTAATCACAAAACATGTCAAAATACAATCCAAAGGTGAAAATGACATTGTCGATCTTACTGACAAGATTTTAGTAAAAATTAAAGAATCCAAGATTTTTAGTGGAATCGTAACAGTTTTTGTAACTGGTTCGACTGGAGCATTGACTACGATTGAATACGAGCCTGGTTTGCTGAAAGATTTTCCAGATATGCTATCTAGAATTGCCCCCGACGAACTAAATTATGAACATGAAGAGATGTGGCATGATGGTAATGGTCGCTCGCATGTAAAGGCATCATTAATTGGTCCGTCATTAACGATTCCGTTTAGTGACGGGAATCTCCTGTTAGGAACTTGGCAACAAATTGTCTTTGTAGAATTAGATACCAGAGAAAGAGAACGAAATATAGTGCTGCAAATTGTTGGGAACTAGAGATACAAGCACTCAGGGTAATTCTAGAACAAATCAAAAATCTAGTTTCACACATGACTGCATCCACTTTTATACCCAATTTTATGGATTCGTCGTAACTGTCATTTTCTTTCTAAGAAAGTTTGATTATAACTTATCAAATCAAAAATCAAATCTAACAACACAATCACCTAAACAGCACAGTTAAGATGATTCAAGATATTCAATACAATTTTGAAAGTAATATTGTCAAAAATTCTGTAATGAATTGGAGAAATTTAATTTGTCTACAACTAATGAAATAATGAACCCTATCTTGAAATAATAGTTATAATATTTATGACATGTCATTAATAAAATAATGATTGACAACCAAATCATCATCAACTGTACAACACCGACGTCCAAGAGGCATAGAAAATATTCTTGTTTTGCAAGGCGGTGGTTCTTTGGGGGCATTTGCATGTGGGGCATACAAGGGACTTGCAAGCAATAAAATTCATTTTGACATTGTTGCAGGTACCTTAATTGGCGCAATCAATGCTGCAATAATTGTGGGCAGTAAAAATCACGAAGACCATCCAGAAAGAGACTTGGAAGATTTTTGGTTAGAATTATCTGAATCAGCGCATAATATTATTCCTAATAGTCATATTTGGGATTTTGATTATGAGAAGCATCAATCATTTCTAAGACAGATTCCTTCGGCTCCTACAAATGCAGCATTCTTTGGCATCCCAAAGATGTTTGAACCCAGATGGAGCTGGAACAACATGATGACTGATGGCAACTTTTTCATGCCTTCAACGTGGACATATTTGTATGATCATAACAAACAACTTGGCAAGACCCTTGACAAATAT
>JAOTUX010000003.1 GCA_029863665.1 Candidatus Nitrosopumilus sp. | reverse complement strand
AACTAGTTAGTTCTGATGATTTTGTAGTTTCTGGAATCTGTATTATTCCTTCTTTTATCAGAAATTGTATTCCACCAACAAATGCCTTGTCATCAATGGTACCCTCTACCCACCACTTTGCATTATTCTTAATCCATTCGGGAATTTCCACAGACTTGGAGACCTTTGATTCAAATTCAAACGAATCAATTATTTTTGTAGCTGTTGAGAAATAATCAGAAAATGTTTCTGGAGTGGCAGTATACGTAATTATATAGATTTTATCATCTTTCATCATAACAATCTGATAACCCTGTGCCAGACTTTCTTGTTTAATACTATCAATTAGTGTTGAAAGAGGTTCCTTTTGACTAATTTTGCCTTGTTCTAAGTCAATGTCAATGTTACTATAATCAATGATTGATGTCATCTTGAAGGCTTGCTGTCCTGCAAAAGAAGTGTATCCAGATTCTAGAATTTCAAATGACGAAAGCTGTGATTTCATAGCTTGAGTAGATTCATCAACATATTCTTCTAATGATGATATGGTTGCAGGTGAGTCTAACACCTGTATGTTGACTGTGTTTGGAAATTTAGAATCTACTTGGTCAGGAGGTATAAAGGAAACTATTACGTTTAATGCTGGCTCTGGTATTCTAATCCAATTTTGAGGGTACTGAATCTTAAACTCATATTCTTGGTTTTCATAGTAAACAAATGGAACTTCTTGCTCAGGTAATTTTTCTATAAATTTGACCGATTCAATCAATTTAATAATATCTGGTTCATATTGAGAGAAAAATTCAGAAGGAGAACCGGCCATTACTGTTAAGGCCTTATCATCGTCTATGATGATAATGATTATTCCTTCAATTTCTACATTGGGATCATTTGAAGTGAATATCTGTTTTTTTGCTATATTTCCACTCAAAATGGCAGGATTTGATTCTTTAACTTTATAATTTGGAAAAACTTCTTCCATGAATTTGTTGACAACAGGTACATATTCGTCCAATGTCAATTCAGATGAAACATATTCAGCTGTAATGGATGCAAAAAATGGAAGTGGTGTCGTTTTATCATTTTTCATAGGTTTTATGAACAATATACCTTCTTCTGGCACGTCATTGATTTGCCAACTTGCGGGATGAACAAAACTATATCCAAAAATTTTATTTTCGTATATGGAGGGTTTTGAAGAAAGAGCAAGTTCTTTGTTTTTTAATGCTGTTTCATAATTAGGATCTATTTTTAATGCCTGATCATAGTATTTGATGGCCTCATCATATTTGCCCAAATTATACAAGGCGGCACCCTTATTATTTAATGCCAACACAGAATTTGGATTACTATCTAGTGCCTGGTCATAATAAAATATTGCTTCATTGTATTCACCAAGACGTTCCAATGCAGTACCCTTGGTAAGCAAAGCATATTCGTTATCAGGTTCAATTTCTAAAACCCTATCAAAATATGTAATGGCCTCATCGTATTTGCCTTGTTCAAATAACTGATATCCTTTATCATTTAATGCGTCAACTGAGTTTGGATACTTTTCAAGTTCTTCATCATAATGGGAGGCTGCATCTGTTTCTGCAAAATTAACTAATCCAAAAGATATCAATAAGATGCCAAATAAAATAAAAATTAGTGAATTCACTAGATAATATTTCATTATGAATTACTTAAGATGAAAACAGCATTATCAACACTGAAAAACAGGATTTAGAAAAAAAATTATGATTTTGAATTTTTCAATCATGATAATCACGTATTTAATTTATGAACAGTAAAGAGGTACGATATCAAGTAGATCATAGAATGAAAAAAAGATTATGGAAATATGAGCTGATAATATCTATTTGTATTATTATCATAGCAATTAGTTTAGTTTTCATAATAATGATGAGAGTCAATATTACAACAGGTTTTAAGAGTACCATAGATCCTTATGAAACGTTAGTTATTGCCAGCATTGTTTTAGTGGTTTCTTTAATAGTTATACCAGTTGTATGGTTGCGTTATCGCACATTATACAATGAACCTCTAAATTGGTTCACAAAACAACAGGCAACAGGTACTAGAGTAAAAAAGAGATGCACTGTTTGTAATAAGCATCCTGTTTCAAAAGGATATCACCTAAAACACGTACACCAGTTAGAAAATGTGAAAAGAAGGGATTATTTTGAAGACTGTGGTTGCGAAATGTGCCAAAATTTAGGAGGATGGATAGAAGAGATTTATCACTTATTGAACAGAGACAGATAAAACATGAAAATGAATTGTGTTATTAAATTCAAAAAAGGATCTGGTTAGATTAGAAAATAACTTTCTACTCTAGTGACATGTAATTTTCACGATAGTTTTTCATGGATTCTCTTTATCACAACTTCTGGCAGCTCTGTCATGTGATTTCAAATGGAAAATCAGGTAAGAGAAGGATTGTTATTCGATTAACTCTTCAACCATGAACTGATCCAATCATTAGCTAATTTTTCCCTAGTCTCATAATGCACTTTTGAAGTTGCTTCCGAGTATTCAATCATTATTTTTTTCCAATATTCATTAAATTTATTGAAGGAATCTATGGAGAATTCTTCCCACATATTTTGCCATGCCCTGGAATACTGTGGCATAAATTCCTCTCCATAGATCTTGTATGTCTTACTCCACATCTGATTGTACTGTTTTACCCATTCTTGGCTTGATTCTTTTGTAGCCCATTTCATTGCAAGTTTATACTGCTTTATTGCATAGGCCGCAGTCTGCTGCCAATAATCAAATGGTGCTTCCATTGGATTTGCATTACTTGGTTTTTCATTACTCTTGATTTCCTTTTTGCTCATACCTTTAGTTTCTCTCTTAACATTACTTTTATCCTTGCTGGATAATTTTTGCGACAGTCATCACACATCCACTTCTTACACATGTTGCAGTAAAGAGTTTCAACCGATTAACAATATTATACGTCTACTGAATTATTGTTTTCTCTCTCGTTCTTTTTCCTTCCTCATCAGATATTCCAATGCCTGATCACGTCTGGTATTCTCATCTGATTGCTGTTGTTTTATTTCATCAAGCTGTGAATTGAATCTGAAAGGAGAACTGAAGTTAGATAAAAAGGTAGAACCACTTTGGAGAGAAATGGACTGTGAAGAGATAATAAAACAATAAAAAATTAAGAAGGAATTACAATACCATGAAAGGCATGTTGCGAAGCTGGGTTTCCTCCCCAAATGTAGCGTGGCAATGGTATAATAAAAATTTGAAGTGAAAAGAGAACTAATTAATCAAAGATTTGGTTTAGTTTTTTCTTGAATTTTATGGATTCATTTTATTCTTCTTTTGAATTGTTTTCCCTGTGAAAGTAGCATATAGTTTTTTCATTTCTTCAAATATTTCGGGATTATCCACTTCATCTTGATCAGCATTATCTGCAAAAATATGTTCACACCAAACAATGAATGCTTTTTTAAAATAATTAATTGATTGTTCATCATTAATCTTCTTGTTGTTGATTAAAAACGCAAACCATTCCAATTGTTGAAAGAAGAGTGTATGCCAACCCTTTTGTTTATCAGGAACAGCATCTTCGTATTTTTCATAATAATCTTGTTCTAATCTATGGATGTCATGATATACCGTATCCAGTAATTCTAACTGACGTGTATGTGTACTGGAACGTATTTGAAATGCTGTAAAAATAAGACCAATCACGGCAGCTCCTGCAGCAATCAATCCTGCAATTTCAAATGCCATTATTCATTGAGAATCAGTTAACTTCGATTTTTTATTGGTAGATTGTGCATTAACTAATCGATGTGGTTCATAAGCCTCTTTAACTGGTTTATGACTTGGATCAACCCCACGTGTAATCTTCTTATTATCGTTACCCATACTTTACGATACTGTAATTTACCTTATAAATCTGATCTATTTAGAAGAAAAATAATTGTTGGTATTTTTTTGAAATAATTAATGGGCAATTGAACAAATTGAATGATGATCTCGTTATATCACATATCCTCTCCATAATCACCAAATTGAAACATCTCAGGTTTGTACCACGTACTATTAGAATTATAGAAATTGCACTCGTAGTACATCGGATACATCGATCCCAGCCTTTCACGTTCTGCATCCAAGAATTCCTGATTAATCAGTCCGGCATCAACTGCTATAGAAAATTATGTTTGTGCTAAATTTTATGCCTATTAATCATCACTATATTCGTATTCCTCCCATATCTCAGCAGACCATTTTGACCTGTCTGCGCCATACTTTTCTAGAAACTTTGTTTCTCTTCTTTCCATTTCTTCTTCTATCTCTTGGGATTTCTTGTGCAGGTGCTCTAGTTCTTCAGTCGCATAGCCTCGCATCTTGGCAAACATTTGAAGTGAATATCCCGATGTCATATAGTTAGTGCAGACACTCAGGCCGAGATTCTTCATTTCCTCAAACGTGTGCTTTGCAGTTGTTAAATCACATTTTGTGAGTTTGATTATCTGGTACAGCAAATCATCTTCTTGCAAATGTGATTTTTCTGATGATACGAGTCTTCGTGTAATGTCTATGATTTTCTGCTCATCAATCTCATTAGATCTTGTGCTATTCTCAGATTCTAGTTCTAGCTTCAATTCTGTCGTCCCCAAAAATTCTTTTTGTCTTGTGCAATTATCTTGTTTATCTTCTTGATTGCAGATTCAGATGTTGCTAGTTTTTGCTCAAATGTGAGATATCGTTCCTTTTGGTTAGTGGATTCTAGGTGTTCATTTAGAAATTTAATCGCAAAGTCCATTACCGTTCTTGAAGTCTCTGACATTTTTTGATGAATGTTGACAATCTTATAGTCTAGATCTAAAAGCATCTTCTCAATTGTAATTTTCTCTGAGATATCTGATGTCTTGTCCAAATATTCCCTAATTCTGGTTCTCTGAATGTCCAGTCTTTCAAGAATCGGAAATACCGATGATTCGGGTTGTATGTCATTTGATTTTGATATTTTGGAGTACCAGTATTTGATGTCACCATTTATCGTGTTGCGGTTTATCTTCATTAGTTCAGCTATTTTTCTTGCCGAATACCCATACTCAAAGTGTAATCGGTAAACTTCATTTCGTCTCTTTTCTAGTTCATGTTTTGTGTATGGCCCACGTTTGTGGGATTTTGGCATAAATTGGCCTAAATCATTCATGTTTTCTTGATAAAATTCAGAAGATATTTCTTCAAAGGTCACAGTTTAGAGGAATGATTCTATTGAATAAAAGGCCAGATTTTGAATTGTAATGTAATCAATGTTAGAATTTTTTATTATTCTGGGGGAGTTGCCGCATTCAAAATTCCTAACAAATTTCCACCATCATCTTCAATACGGATATTGATATCAGAAGATATCATATCAGCACTTTCATCCCAAGACGGATGTCTTATAACAATTCCATGTTTCTTTGCAAGTTGCCACCATTTTTCAACACTTTGATCATAATTATCGGTTCTAACAGTTGATGCAAAATTTCCACCATATACATTTGTTATAATAAATTCTCCAAAGCGAAGTTCCCCATACTTTTCATGATGAATAACTAAATTCTCCCTGAGTTGTTCGGATATCGAATTATGAATTTTGCTCTTCATAAATGAGGTTAATTTGGCTTTAGGTGTAGATACCCATTCTATCTCTTTTTGTTTAATGAATTCTGATCTGTTTTGCTCTCCCATTTTTTCAAATTTTTTGTTTTCTTCTCTGAGTTGTTCTTGTAATGTGGGATTTTTAGCAAGATCTTTTAGATGAGAAATCTTGATTGAAACAATTTCAGTATTCATGTAAAAAGGGGCTACTTCCCCACCTTCTGTCTCTATTACAATTTGGTAATGTATTGGATCTTGAAGCACCATAACCCTCTGATTGATTAGCCATTCTATTGCGTTGATAAATTCATAGTCGGATATTTCATTATCGGCCCAAACCCCTGCAGTAAATTTTATCCAAGAAGGTATGAGTTTAGAATTTTCTTCCGCGATAACAGTTTGAGTTACTAATAACAGTCCTACTGATGCAAATAAAATTACTACAAGAATGGTTTTTTTAGAAAACTTTTCTAAATTGCTTGTGTGAGTTAAAGTATCGAAAAAATATTTTTTATTTTTGTTTTTGCTCATTTTTTTCACTTTTAAATTATTTAATTTTCTCCTTTCTTGACTGCTCCATAGAATATAACCCTAGACTAAATACTCCTAAAGCAATTCCCGTTAGACCTAGTATCAAACCATAATTATTTTCAATTTGTCTTTCATGAGGCATTTCATAATCTATAGAATAAATTTTCCCTCCTTCAAAATTCCAATTAATTTGCTGATTTTCACGAGCTAACGGTTTTTCTCCCTGAGGGAACATATCAAATCTATCTGCATTTTTATCTATTAGAATTGTGGCTCTGGAAGAAATTGATGAAAACCCTGTTTCATATCGTTCTGGATTTAATACATTCCATACTTCTGGAGGCGGAGTTCCATCATTGAATGAAAATTCTACAGAATGACTAAAAGATTGTGTTCTATCCACCTTCACTGGTAAATTGATTTCAAAAAATTGATTATTGTCAGAAAATGTACATGGATTTTGAGTTGAGCATTGAAATTCCTTTGTAACTATGGTAAACCGTTCTATTCCTTGAATGGTCCAACCAGAATTTTCAGACAATGTTCCATTAAACGGGAGAATTACTGTAATACTTGCAGGTTTCTTCCTATTTGTCATATCAGAAATTGTTTGTACATCAATTTTGTGTGGTTCAGTCGTGGTATCAAAATAGAAAACTATTGAAGATAGTGGAAAGTCTTCGGTATACACAAGTTTTGTTGGACCCAGTGGCAACCCATCTCTATCTAGATCTTTACTTAGGGGAAGTGAAATTGCAATTATTGCAAAAAGCACAACACTGCCAATCCATATCGCATGCCAACGTTTTGCCAATACGTCTTAATCTTGTAATTATTACATAAGGCATTCATTAAAAATCAGAAATGATAAATACACAATGAAATATTTAGAAAATTTTTGAAAAAAGAACGTGTTATACTGTAATTATTCCATTTTCAACCATGAAAGTTATTCCTTTTATGAAATCATTATCTGAAATTAGTCCTTGAGACCACCAGTCAGCGTTATTTTTAATCCATGTTGGAATCTCCAGAGAACTTTCAGCAGTATCAGATTGTGTAGTTTCTGGAATCTGTATGAGTCCTTCTTTAATTAGAAATTGTATTCCTCCAACAAATGCCTTATTATCAATATTTCCTTGTACCCACCAAGATGCATTATTTCGAATCCAATCTGGAATTTGAGCGGTATTTGTAATTTCATTTGGAGTCTCATTTAGATTTCCTATGATTTTGATTTCAGTAGATCCTTCAAATGACATACTGATAGAACGTTCATTGGTCGTTAAATCCTCTAAAACAATGTAATTGTCTGCAGGTATTTCTGAGATCTTTATTTCATAAGGAGGTTCTATTAGATTATCAATTGATTTAATTTCTACAGAACTTGAGATTCCACTTGGGGACCTAACTGATAATGATAGTTCTTGATCATTATCATTAAAACTAACATTAGTAATTTGTGCGTCACTAATTGTCAATATTTCAACATTGTTGCTTTCTACTTGAATTTGATGTTTGTTTACTGTCACATCAGAAATTTTTGCCATTTCGTAAGAGTCTGACAAGTTTAGTGTTTTATCTATGTATAAAGAATTTTGAAATTTTTCAAACTTTGAAAAGTTATTTTCGAATGCCAAGTCAGAGCCTGCACCATACATAGTTCCAATTAGATTTTCTTTTGTATAAAACATGTGCATTAGGATTTTTATTGGTCCTTCAGTATTTGGATAAACACAGATCATATCCATTTCCATTGCCTTCATTTTTTTGATTTCAATGATCTTGGCTTCCTTGGACATTTCACAACCCATTTCTTCGATTTTTCCAGTAATGCTTTCATAATTAACGGTCTCTGGAATTTTCATAGAAATTAATCCTAAAAGCACAAAATCATTAATGTTCATTGTTTCTGAATATTTTGGCGCTATTGATGTCACACCTTTTGATTTACCTACAAACTCTAAGTCTTCAGTACTTTCAAGTGTAATCCAATCTTGAGGAAATTCCATACTGATACCTAAATCAGGATCAGAGTATTCTCCTTTGATGACTTTGGGAAGTTCTGTGAATTTAATTGACCCCTCCATAGATTTTCCAATGGATGAATTTTCAGTGTAACTTTTTGGTTCTGATATAAAGTAAAAAATGTAAGCCAGTCCATCTTTTATTGTCCAAGTAGCAGTTCCCACTATTGGGATGTCTGATTCAAACATTCCTGAAAATTTCATCTTTTGTGCAGGAATTTGGTCAAGAGCAGTCTCATAATTTTCACTTATTTTGAAATTTTGTAAACCAAAATTTGTTTTCATTTCATGAGTAACCATTTCAGATAAATCAAATAGATCAATTGAGGTGTCTAAGCGTATTGTTAGTAACATCGCAAAGGCTTCTGGAACATTATTGACATTCTGTACGGGAGATGTAAACATGATCATGTTAATTCCTGGACTTTCTGAGTCCACAAAATTCCAATCACTTGGATGTTTGATTTGGTATCCCAATATTGAATTAGAGTAAGAAAGATACTCTGAGGAAGGAATAATATTTTCATTTGCAGAGTATTCAAGTTGAAAAGACCTATGTGAGGAATCAAATGTCTTCAAGTATTGTGGAAAATCATCAGTATATGCTGAGCTTAGAATTGACCAAGCTTTGTTATTGTCTCTAACCTCTGTAATTAGTATGGTGATATCATCACTGACATCATCAGAATAATGCTCAGTGTAGGTATACTGTACACGAAATGCCTTTTTCTCGTTCACTGTGAGAATTTCTGAATTTGTTAAGTTAAAATCAGAACATTGGTACCCATCAATTTCAAATGTTGCAGTTACACAAAGATATTCCTCGTCTTTAATTAGTGCATTTAGATACTGTTGGTCCGACAAATAACTAGTTGAAGAATCAAGATCCCAATTTGTAATTGAGATTTCTGCTGACCAATTAGGAATCTCATCCAGAAAAGAAACCATGCCAAAAGTTTCATCCCCCATTTCAAAATCTTCCTCATAGACCCAATTGTCAGGATATTCAATAGAAAATTGATATTTTTCATTATGGTATATTTCTGCAAAGGCATTGTAACTCACTCCCTGAAACAGCAGAATCGCTACCAAAATACCTGCAGAAATTGATTTTATTTTCAGATCATATTGTACACATTTGTTACTCTATTAAGCAAAATAGATAATTACCATAATTGAGATTATAACACACTCCTATTATTCAAAAAAAACAATATTATATTTATGCCTGCAAAAGGTCCTGTAAGTGTATTATGGCAGATAATTTTCACGTTTATCCCAATTTTAGACTTGTATGCATTTTATAGAATTAAAAAATTAAGAAGATATTTTTTGTATGTAGTTACTCCTGTTATTGGCATTACAATTGTAATAATTACAATATTTGTAATTGGAGGATTACAGAGTCCAGACTTTAGCTTTGATGATGATTCTGTTACCAGTAAAAACGAAGAATTACTATCTCTGATATTTGTTCCAATAGAAATAGGATTTAACATACTGACCATATATTTTGTTTATACTTGGTCTAAAAAATGGAATGCACAGTTTTCTAATACTTAGTTTAATTCAAAAAATTCATTCAACAAAATTTAAAATATCTAATCTATTTGTTTGTCAAATTATTATTATTGAAAATGATGTTGTTACTTTATTAGATGATGAATGACAATGTTTCTAATTGAATAAATTATTTTTAGTATTTGCAATTACCTTAGTTCTTGTCGTAGGTATTTTAGCTCAGCAGGAAGTATTTGCAAAATCCAATCAAGTTTACAATGATCCTATCAATAACATATCTATGGAATATCCAGAAGACTGGACTGTAATTGAATTAGAAGATAGTCAAATTCGAGCTATGTTTGTACCTTCGGTACAAATTTCTGACGAGGTATTTCGTGCAATTGCCATGGTGGGAGTAGAAAATCTTCCTCCTGAAATGGATCTTTTTGATTATTCTGAGATAATTGTCCAAACTTTTCAAGCAACGATAGAAGATTTTGACATAATTGAATCCTATGAAACTGCTCTTGATCAGATTCCTGCTCAAAAATTAAAATTCTCAGCAAGATCTGAAGGCATTCCTGTAGTGGGAACTGCCATTTGGACAATAAAAGACAGTAAAGGGTACTTTATTCTATTTATGTCCACTCCAAAGGATTTCCGTGAATATTCAGAAATTGCAAGATCAATGGAAGAATCATTTCAAATTAATGGCAATTCAGATGATAAATCTCACAATGGTCAAATTCCAGCCTGGATAAAAAGTACTGCAAGATGGTGGGCAGATGGAAGTATCACTAACAATGATTTTGCTGATAATGTACAATTAATGATAGATGAAAAGATAATCAATACTCCTGAACTTCCAGGGCAGGAACTAGATAATAGTCAGCAAAAGGTTCCCAGCTGGATCAGGAACAATGCAATGTGGTGGGTGGAAGGTTTAATTTCAGAGGATGAATTTGTTGCAGGAGTTCAATATCTTACTCAACAAGGAATAATCAAAGTAAAGTAGTTTTCTTTTTGGTTCTTGGTTTGTTTCTAACCGAACCCTTGCAACAAGGACACCTAACAGTTGTAATCTTCATGAATCTCTCGCACTGTCTGCAAAATACTCGGTTATCAGAATAGTATTTTTCTTTGAATGGAATCTTTACTGTAAATTCAGAACAGATTCCTTTGCATTGAGAACTCAAATTTCGGTTCTCTTTCGGATTATAGTTTTCCCTTTAGAAGTAACAGAAAGTGTGTATCTTCCAGTATATGGATTTGTAAGAGAATCAACATAACGATATATCGCTGCCTGAGAACCTGTATGGTTATTCTTTTGACAAATATCCACGATCGCGTTTACTGCATCCCTAAGGACTAACTCATCATTGTGGATTGTATGCTCTAATAGGAATTGTTCTGTAATTCTCATGTTAGTTTTATTGATCTCTTGTTGACTTGTCATCTCTTTGGTTGTGCCTGTGTCTGCTAGTGTTCTCTCGCACGCAAACGTTGACATTTCATTTTCTCGTAGCTTTTTTCTTGCTAGTATTTGCATATCTGCATTATACTTTTTTTGTACATTGCAAGAATGATGTGCTAAACAAAGATTTTCAGGTCTATTGTCTTTTTCATCATTATTCAAATGCTCATACTCAGGAGGATTTGTATCTGTAAATGGACTAGGACAATAAAGACATCTGTAACCATCTCTTGTTACAATAAATTGAAACCATTCTTTCTTTTGTTTGTATGAAAGTTTACTCATATACTTCTCCTCAGTTTGTGTTGAGCGAGAAAACTGATCCATCTGGATTTATGAATATGAATTGGGTATCTTTCTATTTCATTCATTTTTTGTGTCTCCAGAAATACTCAACAATTTTTGTGCAGTTTGAAAATGTTCTGAATTAATCTCTGCACCAATGAATTGTCTTTTCTTTTTTACAGCAGATATACCAAATGTTCCCTGACCCAAAAAAGGATCATAGACTATTTCATTCTCAATTGTCAGTTTCTCAATGTAATAGTCAGATTCCACAGTAGATTGTGCCCATTTGTGAAGTTCCTTTCCTTGAAACTCTGACGTTACAGTATCTTGCATGTACTCACCTTCGTATTTTCCCTTGACAAACCACAACATCGGCTTGTACCCTACAAAGACTCGTGGTCCATGCTGACTTGCCTTTGGCCCTGAATGAATAATAGCCATAGGCCATTGATACTTTAGGCCATATTTTTTCATCATTGTGATTATTCTATCAAGGGCGTAGTGTGGAGAATAACAAAGCAAGGAGCCCCCGTCTCTTAGAACTCGTGCAGCTTGTTTTGCCAGGTCATCATATAGATATAGACAATTCTCCGTATATGGAGGGTCTGTAAAGATCAGAGATATAGAGTTGTTTTTGATGCCTAGTTCCTGGAATGGTTTGTTGAAGAGTTGTACAGATTCAGGTAGATTGACTTGGATTTGTTTGAGAGAGTCTTGGCGTTTTTGTTTTTTCTCTTGCTTAATTATTTCCTGATATGTCTTGTTGATTGATTTTTCACCTCTTCTTGCTTTTTCCTTTAATTCTTCAGGGGCCTTTTCGATAATCTTCTTGACACGTTCTAGAGTTCTAGTAGATACTCCAGTATGTTTTGAGACTTTTTCTGTAGCTTTACCCTTAGCGCCAAATGGCGCTAAGGTTCCTTTCTCTTTTCTTTCTTTAGCTAATTCTGTTTCAATTTCTAATAAAGGAATGGCAAGCTCAGCTCGTTGAAAATCATTAAGTTGTCTTCTGTCTAAGTTTACTAAAATTACAAATTTCTTTTCTAGTAATTTGCTTTCAAATTTCTTTACCTTGTATTTTCCCTGTATTTGTAATTCATTACAGATTCTGTGTCGGTGATGACCATCAAGAATTGTTCCCTTTTCATTAATTATGATTGGAAGATAAAGGCCATTAGTTCTAATTGAAGACTTTAGCTGATTGTATTCTTTTGCAGGTAATGGAGGAACAAGTTTTTCGTATTCCTCACTAATTGAGATATCCTCTAACTTTAGATTTGTTTTTTCTGATAGTGCCATTACTCTAAATTTTCATCCCAATCAAGTAGCAAAGATTTGTCAATGAGTCCATGAGTGTTCTCTACGATATCTGAAAACTTTGTCTTTTTCATTTGTGTAAAACCTCCACATTTAGATGACCTTTAATACAATATTGAATTAAAATCATTTAGAGCAACTCCTATTGTCAGAAGTGTTCTTTGGTGTTGGTTGAGTCGTCAAACTATTGCCAACATCTTTTTTTGATTTTATTCCTCTAGCAAAATGTTTCAATTCTGAACAATACTGACAAACCAGATATGTTGTTCCAACGATGTATTGGATTTCAAATAAAGGATTATTTTCACAACATTGTAATTTAATATTCATTTTAATTCATCCAAAATTCTTGTGACTACATCATTGAAACTATCCCCAGCTCTTCCTAGATTCTTTAATTTTTCTAAATTCTCTTCTGAAATGACTATGTGTTTTAATTTCACATCTTAATTGCATTAAACAGATTAATATATCGAAATGTCGATATATATCACATGACCGATATGCTAGAAATACAGCCATCACAAGCTAAAGTATTACAAGCCATCTATTTTGTTGAAAATAGGAACAAAAAAACAGGAGCAACCCAATACGAGTGTAAAGAATTACCAAAAAATGTGGCAGTAGCTGATTCTACCTTTAACAACCAGAAAAAAAAATTACTTGAAAAGGGACTCATTTTTGCATTAGAGGAAGATAATTCAAAACCATACACTATTACTACTCTTGGAAAATATTGTTTGTTAAAATTTTATAGTTCTGAAAAAAATGATTCGAATTATAATATACTTGAATTGATTGTGGATGAGATACCTAATTTCCACTATGCCAAACTAAAATCAATTTTTTCTGAAGAAAATTTAATACAAATTCTTAGAAACATTTTGATTTCATCCATTCAATTAATTCATGTTAAAAAAACTGAAGGGATACTTGATATTTTCAATCAAATTGAAGAGAGTACTACAATTCCATTCTATTATGGAAATAACAATTTGATAATAAAGAGAACTTATCAAACGGCGCCTCAAGAATTATGGAAGACAGTTGAATCTAATCGAGATAAAAAGAAAATTAAAACACATGAGGAAAAATCTAATTATAAAGAAGGATACTATGCCGGTCTGCTTAATGAAACAGAATTGGAAAATGGTTTATTTGATAGAATAACTTTTTCATTTTATAACTTACTTCTAAATGTAGAAGAATCATATCCTGTTATACATGATGGAGAAACAATGATGAAAGAAATTAAAAAAGAAAAACCAGAATTATTTACTAGTAATGATCCAGAATCAATTAAACTACAGGCTGAACAAATTATGGATAAATTTTTTGAACTAATGCCAAAGCTAAAAAAACAAGCAGAAAAAAGTATTGAAATAATTGAGAGTGACCAAGATTTAAAAAAAATCATGAAAGAAACTTATGATGAAATTAAAAAAACTCTCAATAATACAAATTTTATCAAATCATCATTAGAAAAGATTGGTTACTAACCCATTATCAGGTGGATTTTTTGATGGATCATATCTTTTTATTTAATTCTGTAATTCTTGTTTCTTCTTTTGTTCTATAAATTCCAAATATTGTTCAAATTAAGTGGATAACTAGTTTAATTTTGATTCTCGTTCTTTCTCTTTCTTCATAAGATATTCTAATGCCTGATCACGCCTAGCATTCTCGTCAGCTTGTTGGCGCTTCATGTCCATAATCTCATCCACTTTCTTTTGGAGTTCTGATTTGTCCTTGTTAGCCTGATCTAATTCGGCCTGTTTTCTAGCAGTTCCATCTATTGTTAGTTCAGGAATTGTCTTTTGATACTCTTTGAATAATATTTCAGTCGTAGGTAGGTTATACACATCTGCCATTGGGATTGATTTTACGGAATGACCCACCATTTTTTCAGCCAATATGATTTTCATCCCGTCAGTATTCTCGACTATTGTAACCCATCTCTTTCGAAATCCATGATCAGTCTGTGTCTCATATCTTCCGTTTCTTTTCTGTTGTCCGGCCCTCAGCCCGGATACTCTTATTGCATGCCATACTGACTTCATCACTAGATCCTCATTGATTGGAATAACCTTTTGTATTCCTAATTGGTATGTTTTTCTAAACAGTGGAGAATTTTTGTCAATATACTCACCATCATTTCGTCTATGTTCAATGTATTTCTCCAACCAAAAGACAGCCTCTGGATGGATGAAAGTAGTATATTCTTCTAAGCTGCCATCATACACCAATACAGATCTACAGCCATCAGGCATTTCTTGTAGATGTTTAAGCTTGAGTTCAGGAATTGCACCACGTCTTACCCCCGATGCTGCAAGAAAGTGAATCAATGCCTTTTGCCTTAGATCTCGTACAGAAGAAAGCATTATCCTTATGTCTTCTGTGGTCCACATACGGGCACCTGTCTTTTTCACTTTGGCTGGAAATAATCTATGAATCTTTTTCCATCTCAGTTCAATGTCATTTGTCTCAAAGAATGCCTGTATTCCTGCCATGTACGTTCTCATGGAATTAGCCCCAATTCTCTTCTTTAGCATCATCACATAGTCTTCTACCATGATTTGTAATTGAGGAGTGTCTATTGCGATAATGGAATCGTAATCTTTAAGCTTGTAAAAATTCTTAAAATTATCAAGGAAGTAAAGATACATCTTTTTGGTGGCCTCAGTTTTGAGGGAATTCTCAAAAAGCAGTAATGATCTTTGCACGGTTAATCTAATACTGAAATTTATTTAAATCCAACAGCAATTCGCTTAAGAACAGTTTAATATCCAAATTCAACCTCTAGGATTGTTGCAGTTATAGTACAGTCTGGTTAGTACTCGTGCTTGCCAAGTACGTGACCCGGGTTCAAAT
>JAOTUX010000002.1 GCA_029863665.1 Candidatus Nitrosopumilus sp. | reverse complement strand
AATTTTTAAAGATATATGAAGACATTGCAAAAAAAATAAGTATAGATGACTTCGTTCGTGTGTTACCTGCTGGGAAAAGTCAGATCAAAGAAATAGATACTGGAGATTTACAAAAAGAAAAATCTATTGATACTGAATTGGATTAGGAGAATCTGTATCAAGTGAAATATTCATTCCATTTTCAATAGAAGAAAATTCTTCATCAGAAATTGTAATTAATGGAATATTTGATAAAGCACATCCAGTGGCTACCGTAAGATCTGCTTTTTGGCAAATCATTGCAAGAGGTGCAGTATTATTTGATTTTATTGAATAAATTGTGTATGCTCCAACACTACTACCAACACCTGAAGGAAATACAAGAATAGTATCTTTAATGGATTTGTCAAAAAGATCATGATTCTTATCAGTGATTATTCCAGTTTTTTTATCTACAGTACCTAAAAAATTAATTGGATTGTTAGATTTTAAAACAATTCCACATACTTTTCCTGAAACTAGTGTTTTCTTCATCTTGTTTCATCTTCAATAATCTGTAATAATGGTTTTAGATTAACACCTACACCATTAGAATTTTTGAGATAAAATGCACCTTTGATACTATTTGTTGTAACTGCATCTACATTGTCTTTATTTATCAAAGGACTCAAACATGTACAGCAGTCTGAAAGAATCTCACAACCTGCACGTTCTAGTTCATTGGTATATCCAATCTTTCTTGCTTGCTCTTTTACGGTTCTAGGGCAAAAAATCATACACCTTTTTTTGAAAGAACGTCCCTTTAGTTTGCTAGTCAAGTCAGATATTTCTTCTAGTCCCAATTGAGGGCTGCCAAGCGTAATCAGATCACCGGTTTCGGCAGTATTGAGTTCATCATGAACATTTTGCATCTCTTTTTCATCAAAATCTATCTTTTCACAATCTGAATCTCCTTCTCCAAAAAGAAACTTTGCACAAGTTCCAGATGTTCCCATACCTCCACACATAGCTTTGGATTCTCGGTTATCCATACCTCCAAGGCCAGAAATATTTACGGATGTGGCTCCAACTTTTCCAGCAAAAAATCCAAGCATTCCATATACTAATTCATCCGGGTTTTTTACTTTCATTCTAATCGTGATATTTGGGGTGTCTTCTTTTCTTAATGAAGAAAATGGACTTTTTCCAGTGATTGCACTAGCAAGTGCACTAAATGCACTTTCTTTGTTTGTTTTTAGATTATCATATGAATTTGCATGAATTGCTGCATTACTTTCAGCAAAGGCAACTTGGGTTCCATTTTTTGGAATATCAAAAATTTCGTAAGGAATACATGAAAATGAAGGAGTAACACCCATAGTTTCATATGAATTTCTAATTGATAGTTGTTTTGAGATAAAATTTTCATCTAATCCATAATTGGATACATTATCAATATCAAATCCCATTGGGTTTAGAGTTGTTTTTATCTTAACTCTGGCATTTTTACTAATACTAGATAGAAATTCTTCTCCTGCATCTCCTATTGTGTTATAATTTACACCAGAAAGATGAGCCCATTCAATGGGTACTAATTTCTCAGCGTCTGTTGCTTCGCCAGTTGCAACTAAAATTCGGTATGCCATCTGCAAAATTTCTCCTTGTTCTCCTTTTAATGCAGAATATTCATCTTTAGTTAATTCCAATAAAAATTCTTAATTATTACAGCTATAATACTTGTATGTAGTTTTTCAGATGAAAATAGAAAAAATTCTTTGTGGTATGATGGACACTATGAATTCTGTAAAACCACCTAGAATGACAGCATTAAGAGAGCTTCATGAAGCTGAAACTAGAGGACCGTTTAGTATTCTAATTGGAACTATACTTTCTGCGAGAACAAAAGATGAAAGTACGACAAAAGTAGTAAAAGTATTATTCTCAAAATATAAAAATCCAAAAGAACTTGCAAATGCAAAAATAAAAGACATAGAGAAAATAATCAAATCAATTGGATTCTATCATGTAAAATCTAAAAGAATTATTGAAGTAGCAAAGATTATTGATACAAAATACAAAGGAAGAGTTCCAGATGAATTAGATTCTTTGGTACAATTACCAGGGGTTGGAAGAAAAACTGCTAACTGTGTTCTAGTTTATGCATTTGAAAAGCCAGCTATTCCAGTTGATATTCATGTACATAGAATTTCAAATAGGTTGGGATTAGCTACAACCAAAAATCCAGAAGAGACAGAACAGGAATTAATGAAAAAAATAAAAAAAGAATACTGGATTGACATAAATGATACTTTTGTAATGTATGGTCAGAATATTTGTAAGCCAATTACACCAATGTGTGATATCTGTAAAATCAAAAAAAGTTGTAGATACTACAAGTCTAAGAACGCTTCTTTGTCAAAAATAAAGCCCCAACAATAACACCAATACCTGCTGCAATATAGAATGGGAGTAAAGCAAATACATTCTTTGCAGGATCACCTGAAAGGAATTCTACAATCATACTACCTGCATTGACTGCTGGTGGATCATTTGAACCGTCTAATCCATAAACAGAATAAGAGTTAATTGCAAACGTGCCAATATCTAGATTAGTAACTACAATTCTTGCTCCATTATTCACAGTCAGTCCTGCTCTTTCAGTGTAAGATAGGATAGATTTTGCATTAGGATACCAGCCTCTATCTAGATCTCTATGGACTACAACATATCCCTCTTTGGGAGTTTGAACTGCAACCCAGAATTTGTTATCAGGTTGGGAACCCATTCCAACTTCAATAAACTCATCAAGAGATTCCTGATCATATATTCTAAAAACTGCATTTCCATTTGGATTTGCATAGATTAGGTTATTGTCAATAGTTACTTGCCAGCTAGTTATGTGAATATCATTAAGATTTACTATTGGTGCATCCCTTAGAACTCTATTGAATTCAGGTGCAGGAAGTTCTATTGTATCAATAATTAACGAGGGATTTTTTGCATCTTGAGCAAATGCAGGAGTAATAAAAAATCCTGCAACAAAAATTAATGCAAGTAAATATTTCACGAGTTTGTTTGATTTTGATTGAATAAATATCTAATCAACAAAAGGTTTTGGATGATTTAAGATTACTTTTGCAACTTCTGGTCTTAAGATAAATTCAGAAGGTGCTTGACCGTTTTGAATCATCTCTCTAAGCTTGGTTCCACTGATTTGTTCTTTTACATCATCATTATGTGGACATGCTTTTGGAGTTGTATATGTTAAACATTTTTTGCAATAGAAAAATGGTGGAAAGAATACGGGAGCAATTTCTAATTCTGGATAGTCCACAAAGATCTTTTGCGCTGCAAATGGATCATAGAACTTTCCAACACCTGCATGATCTCGTCCAATAATTATGTGTGTACAACCATAATTCTGTCTCATAATTGCATGATGAATTGCTTCTTTTGGACCAGCATACTTCATTTCAGTATGTAAAGTTCCAAGACGGCATCTATTCTCAGGATAGTATAATTTTATCATGGTTTCATAACATTTTACAATGACTTCATCAACAAAATCTCCAGATTTCTTCTTTCCAATAATTGGATTTACGAATACTCCATCACGAGTTGTAATTGATGTCTTTTGTAACATTTCATGTGCTACATGTGGAGGATTTCTAGTTTGAAATGCACATATTGTCTTCCATCCTGCCTGTGCAAAAGCTTCTCTTGTTTGAAGAGGAGTTAATCTATTTTTTCTAATTTCAGACATTTCTGGTCTTTGTATATAATCTATTTTTCCACTAACAAGATAGTCTTTCATCGACATTGTCTTTGCAACACCTGGATGAGATGAATCAGTTGTTCCATAGACTCCTTGTACAGTCTTTTCTTTATCAAAGGAATATGTTTCTTCAACATGTAATACTGCAACTCCAACTCCATGTGGATTTTGTAATAATACATCACCAGATTCTTTCATTTTAGAAGCAGTTTGTTCATCAACATCCAGTACAATTGGAATAGTCCAAGCTAAATCATTTGCTAATCTTCCTCGTGAAACAACACTCTCAAAGTCTTGTTTTCCCAAGAACCCCTCTAAAGGGCTAAAAATTCCATCAGCTATGTTTTCAACATCATTTGCAAGATCTTCACTAATTGTAATTGAGAATAATCCAGTGGGATCAACTTTAGTAATTCTGTTAATTAATACTCCACCATGTGGTTTGATCGAATTATTTTCTGACATGAGAGGTCTTTATTTATGGTCTATATGAAGGCCACACTCTTTGTGTTCTCCTTGTTCCCACCACCATCTTCCTGCTCGAAGACTTTCTCCAGGTTTTATGGATCTTGTACAAGGTTCACATCCAATACTTGAATAACCTTTGTCAAGGAGGCTATTGTAAGGAAGATTATTCTTTTTGATATATTCTTGAATTTGATCCCATGTCCAGTGTATTATTGGATTAATCTTTAGAATATCATTATGTCCATGATCTAGTTGAAACATGGTAACAGTCTCTCGTATTTTGGTCTGATCACGCCTTATTCCACTAATCCAACCATCCAAAGTATTCAACATTTTATTCATTGGGTGAACTTTACGAATTTCACAGCATAATTTTCTGTTGTCAACGCTTTCATAGAAAAGATTCATCCCTTTTTCCTTAACCATATCTTCAACCTCTTTGGCATCAGGAAATAACACTTCTATTGAAATATTGTATTTTTTTCTCACAATATCCATAATATCATAGGTTTCCTGGGGTAATCTACCAGTATCTAATGTAAAGAATCTAAATTTTGGATTAATTTTTATCATAATATCCATAATTACTGCATCTTCGGCACCAAAGCTTGATGCTTTTGCAACTTTAGGATGAAGATTATCTGAAACCCACTGAAGTGCTTCTTCAGTAGTTTTTATCCTTGAATTAAGATCATCTACCTGTTTTTCTGTGAATTTTACCACATAATTAGTTGAAGTATTTGTTTTATATTGATTACCCGAAATTTTGTTCTAAATTATAAACTAGTAGATTTGAAAATAGAAATGATGGATAAAGTATCATATGTAGTAGTTTTTCCAACTATATTTTCAAAAAATAAAATTTCACAGTTAATAATAAATATCAAAAAAATTTTAAAAATAAAAAACCAACAATTTAAATCTGTAAAACGTGATGGTGATATAATTTTGGTAGACGCAAATGATCCCGTATTTGCATCATCTGCTATCAATTTACTTTTTGGAATTAAAAAAATTGCAATTACAAGACAAGTGAAAAATAATTTTCAGGATATTGTTTCAGAGATTACATCAATTGGAGGAAATTTACTTTTAAAAGGTGAGAAATTTCTGGTAAAAATTGAAGGAATGTCAAAAGGATTTCTAACAAAAGATTTAGAGATTGCAGCAACATCAAACATTATAGAAAAAAAAATAAATCTTGGGGCTCATCCAGGAACAGAAGAAAACTATGATAAATTATTGTATACATATCTAACAAAAAATAATGCATACATCAGTATTTTTTCAGATAAAGGTAATGGTGGAATTCCATATCGACCACATAATCAAAAAACAATTTGTGCAATATATGATGAAATATCTGCAATTTCTTGTTTAGAGACAATAAAACAAGGTTATGGAACCAAGATCATAGTTTGTTATAGACAAAAATCTGAATTGATGAATTTGGCCAAAATGATTAATCAAATAATTCCACGGTTAGTACAAGAGAAAATTGAATTAGAATTTTTTCAAATAAAGATTAATCCAAATGGGATAAAAAATTACTTGATCTATGTTAATTCTATACTAGAGATAATGCTGCAATTTTCAAATGATCATGTATCATTAGCTTTGTCACCACTAGTATTTTCATCTGAGTTCATTGATAATTCCTTAAAACATGTATTTGAAAAGAAGAAAATACCATTAATTCCACTTGCCGGTGTAGACATCAACCTGTTTGATGATGCAAGAGAGATTGGGCTAGAAAGAAATACCAAAAAATTAGAAAAAATGGTCACAATTAATTCTAATGAGATTCCTGCTTTTGCAAAAAAACAAGTAGATACATCCCTCAAAACAAAGAAAATAGTTTCAGTTCAGGTAGGACCTAATAATGTTCATGATATTTTAGATTCTCTAGAGTAAAATCACTGAGAATTTAAACTGCATATATCGTCTCATATTGTGCTCAAAATAGGAGAATTCATCTATCCGTGGGGAAGTGGTCATTATTCTCGAATGATGAGATTAAATGAGGTTTTAGGCAATTACATTGAAGAAAAATTTGAAGTTCATTTTTCAAGTAAAGATCATGTTTATGAGAAATTATTAAAAAAATTTCCAAACGAAAAAGAGAAAATTCATGAGATATTAATGCCAACGCCAATTGATGGAAAATTTGGTCCAAGCGTTTCAATGTCATTAATGAATTTTTTGTTGCCGGTTTCAAAAAACCCTCCATTGGTAAAACAAATTATAAGCTATTTGAGAGAAGAAAGAAAACTCTATGATAAAGAAAAATTTGATCTGGTAATCAATGATGGAGATATGGGTTCAAATATTTTAGCAAAAAATCGAAATATTCCAAGTCTGTTTATAACAAATCAATTTAGACCTAAATTGTATAATTCAAGATCATATATTTATCCATCATTAATTTTTGTTGCAAAACAAATTGCTAAAGCATCAAAAATTCTTGTTGCAGACTCACCTCCGCCATACACTATGTGTGAATATAATCTAAATTTTATAGAAGAAGTAAAAGAAAAAATAACCTATGTTGGACACTTTACAAACAATAAACAAATTAAAAGAAAAGAAAATTCATATCTTGAAAAATTAATTGAGGATAATGAATTTGGTTATTGGATGAGGACTGGAAATAAATCAACTAATGACGGTACTGGTTATAGATATGAAAAAGTATTTCATCAAGATGAAATGGAAAATGAGAAAAGGATTATTTCACATGCAAAAAATGATTCAAACATAGATTCTGTAACAGGAAAAGATGGTAAAAAATATTCAATATCAGAGGCATTAGATAAAAAGATAGAATGGATACAAATTGATGTTGGATTTCTTTCAGAACAAGAAAAAGATACAGTATTAGATTTATGTAAATATGCAGTTGTTAATGGTTCTCATACAACAATGGGGGAAATAATGGGAGGGAAATCAAAGCCGATTATTGGAATTCCAGTTTATGATGAGCATACAAATAATATCAAATGGGCAGAAGACAAAAACTTGGGAATATTAGCGACAAAAACAAAGCAAGTAACCCAAGCAATATCCAACATTAAACAGAATTATGAGGAATTTGAGAACAGTTTGAATGAGTTTTCAAAGAATTTTCTTCCTAATGGAGCAGAAAATTCAGCAAGCATTGCAGCTCAGATTTTAGAAGAAAAGAGATAATAAAATATTTTTAATAATTTTACTTATCTGGCACGCGGGATGTTCGATGGGCGAACGGACCGTAAGGGATGATGAAAAAATCCGCGTGTCAGATTAATACCGATCAACTTAGAATGTGGGAACGCTTTTATGGAAAAAATTAGGCGAATTATTAGTGCCTAATTGTCCAGAATGTACAGCAAGAGAAAAGAAGAAAATTCAAACAAAATATGAGGCTGACACCCCCGAAGAAGATAGAGGTAGGGACGATTTATACAAGTTATTTGATGAAATTGAAATTCCAATGAAAATGGATTCTGCTACAAAACATTTCATTTGTAAAAGATGTGGATTATACGCTACAAGAGAACAAGTATCAGATATCAGATACAAATTGAATCAAAGAGAAAGAACACGTGAAGACAAACATGATGACTATCTTGATTGGTGGTCAAAAAGTAAAAAAGAAAAAGCAGAAAACTAGAGTGAGTTTAATATGGTAAAAAAGAAAGATGAGATTCCAGGTTGGGTTTCTGATGAAATTCAGAATGCCAAATTTAAAAAACCTGAAGAACTAAAAAAGACCGGATATGTCCTAGAACTTTACGAAGATGATAATAAAATAGATACACAGTTGTACGATCCTGTAGAGGATGGAAGACATATAGTTACAATGGATTTGGCAAAAAAAATCAAAATTGGAGAATTAGAGAAAGGAGTTGTCTATGAATTTACTTTTGATCAACACAAGGCTCCTTTAAGCAAAAAAGTCTCAGAATATCTAGAAAAAGAGAAAGAAATTGAGATGAGTGCAATTTATCAATTTGAATTAAAATCACTGGAATTGTTAGATGTTGATTCTAGTGATACTGCAGATAATGATGCAGAAGAATAATCTTATTTTGTAGAGTCTAATTGCTTTTTGAAAGATTTTCCTAGTATGGGATTAATGAGATATGGAAATGTGTTTTTCATCCATACAGCACCACGTACTATAGATGGAACTATAATTTCCAGCCTTGGGGAATTTGCTGCCTTTACAATTGTTTTGGCTACAGTTTCAGAACTAAGTGATGTTGGAGAATATTTTGGCATTTTTTCAAATGAAGTATGATCAAAAAAGGAAGTTCTAACCATAATTGGGCTAACAACAGTAATTCCAATTCCAGTATCTTTTAGTTCGTGTTTAAGTCCTTCTGAAAATCCCAACATAGCAAATTTTGATGCACAGTAAGAAGCAATACCAGGTAAACCAAAACTTGCGGCAACAGATGCAACATTTACAATGTGACCTGATTTTTTTGATATCATTGATGGAAGAAAATTTTTAATGCAGTAAATCATTCCAAAATAATTTGTTTCCATCTGTGATTCTATTTCATCTATAGTTAGATCATATACAGAGCCATAAATTGCAAAACCAGCGTTATTTACCAAGACATCAACGGTATCAAATTTTTCTAAAACTATTTTTGACATTTCTTTTACTTGATCTTTTTTTGAAACATCACATTGACAAACTAGTGTAGATATAGAAAATTTTTTCAATTCATCTGCAACTTTTTCTAATTTATCTTTTTTTCTTGCAACTAAAACTATGTTAGATCCTAGCTTTGCAAACTCTATTGCAGTTGCTCTACCAATTCCAGATGATGCACCAGTAATTAGGATCACTTTATTTTTAAAACCCACAAATCAAAAAAATTGTTTAAAGATAAAGTGGTTTCTATGGGAGAATTTGCTAGAATAACATATTTCTATGTGGCTTGAGGTTTTGATATTCTACTCAAGGCTAATTTTACCAAAAGTAGCCACGTAATCACAATTGGGACATAATACGTTGCAATTCTCCATCCAATGACGGCATCCCAAGCAACTGTTCCTTCAGGGATATCAAAATTGAATGGATCTAGGTTATTTAGATATGCTACAATTCCAAATTCAGCTAAACCAGATCCTCCTACAGTAATAGGTAAGTTTCCAATTGCATTAGCACCCATTACTGCCATGATAGAATCAAATGCACTAATTACGTATCCTGTTCCCATTGCAATTATCATAAAAGATATTCCGTAAAATGACCAAGATGCAAGAGAGAACAAAAATGATACTGTAAAGATTTTTTTGGATTCAGAAGTTTTTAGATTTTCTCTACTCATAGTACATACTTCTTCCATCCAAGAGTTTGTTTTATCAATATACTTCGTACCTTTTTCTTTTCCAAATCTTTTAACAAGATTTGCCAGTCCTTGTGGAACTTGGAATGTATGTTTAGAGGATAAAAAGAACAACACCAACCACAAAGATGTTACAGTAATGCTAGTAGCTAAAACAACAACTGCAACTACATATGCTCCATTTAACAATGCAAATATTCCTGCCATTATAGATAACAAACCTCCTGCAAATACTTCAGTAACAATATCCATTATTGCAATCCAAGCAGATTTTGAAGGCTTTACTCCTTTTTTATGCAAATAATAGATTACAATAAATTCTGCTCCGATAAACATTGGGGTCGTAAATTTGATAAATTCGCTACCAACTCTAACACCTGTTAATTTCCAAAACGAATCAAAGCTACCAAGATATTTTCTTGTAATATATGCAAATTTGACTCCCTGAAGTCCTAGTTTGATCAGCATTGCAATAATTGCACCAACAAATGGAAAAAATCCAATAGCTAACACGTCCTCGGGTTTTATATCAAATTGAATAGCAATAATGAAAATAGGGATTAGGGTAATGGGAATAGCTACTAGTCTCCAGTTCATATAATGATTTTTTTTGAGGGATCAAATATGAAAGTTGATTAAATTTCCAGTCATCAAAATTCTTATGCTTAATTTTAGGCGTAAAAATTCGATTCAATCGAGGATATTGGTTTTGAAACTTGTAAAGAGGAATGAATCAATAATGCTAAGAACTAGATGTTTTTGGTTTCACTACCAATTATTTTGATTATTTTTTCAAACAAATTTGAATTAAAAATAAAATGGAAATTAATCAGGAAAAGAGCTAAACATGGTATTTTTCAATAACAATTTGGTACTTTCTCATATAGTGTGATATCAAGTTAGTTTGAAATATGAGCAAATAAAGAGTCAGACAAGATTGAAGACAATTTTTATTTCTGGTACTGCTGGTTCAGGCAAATCATTACTTACATCAAAGTTGTATGATTATTACACAAAAAATGGAGCATTTACAGCTGTCTTGAATTTAGATCCTGGTGTTGAAAATGTACCATATACATGTGACATTGATGTAAGAGATTATGTAGATATTGTATCTATAATGCAACAATATGATCTAGGTCCAAATGGTGCCTTGATAATGGCAAATGATTTGATTGCATCAAAAATTGATGATATACGAAATGAGGTAAATAGAGTAAATCCTGATTACTTAATTGTTGATACGCCAGGTCAAATTGAATTATTTGCATATCGTTCTAGCGGACGTTTCCTTGTAGAAAATATCACATCAGAAGAAAAAACGAATATCTTTCTTTTTGATGGAGCTTTAATTACAACACCAGTAAATTTTGTTTCAATTGCACTTCTTGCAACATCAATTAGATTACGCTTGAATTTACCAACAATTAATGTTGTAACAAAAACAGATCTTATTGGAACCAAGCTAAAAGACATACTACAATGGTCAACAAATTTGAATACATTAGAGAATGCAATTGCTAAAGAAACAGACGGAGAAACTTATACATTAACTACAAATATTTTACGAGGTTTGAATCTAGGTGGATTTGCACAAGGATTAATTCCAATTTCTAATACGACAGGAGATGGATTTGTTAATCTAGAAGGTGCCTTGAGTAGAATTCTTAACTTAGGTGAAGAGGTAGAAGATTAGTGATCTCAAAAATTACAGTAAAAGCACCATCATCTACAGCAAATCTTGGTCCAGGATTTGATGTATTTGGATTAGCAATAGATGCGTTTAATGATATAGTAACATTGACCAAAACAAAAAATGGAATTTCGATAATTACAGATGATAATATTCCTACAAATCCTGAAAACAATACCGCAGGCTTGGTTGTAAAAAACATGAAAAAAAAATTCAAAATCAAAGGAGGTATTGAAATTAAAATTAAGAAAGGAATTCCTGCAGGTTTTGGAATGGGAAGTAGTGCAGGTTCAGCAGCTGCAGCTACAGTAGCATTTGATAAATTATTTGGACTTGAATTAGATGGAAATTCTTTAGTAGAATTTGCAGGTTTTGGAGAAAAAGCAAGTGCAGGTTCAGTTCACTATGATAATGTTGCAGCTTCTGTTTTAGGAGGATTTGTGATTGTAAGGACAAACCCTTTAGATGTAATTAGAATAGAACCTCCAACAAAACTTAGAATGTGTATTGCTGTACCAAAAATTGATATTCCAAAAAAGAAAACCAAAGTGTCAAGAGGAGCAATTCCAAAAAAAATTAAATTAACTGATAGTGTTTTGAATCTATCAAATGCATCAGCAATTGTTGCTGGATTTATGAGAAAAGATTCAGATTTGATCGGGAATTCAATTAAAGATGTGATAGTTGAGCCTGCAAGACAACACATGATACCAGGGTTTGTCAGAGTCAAGCAAAATGCTCTAAAGGCAGGAGCGTTAGGTGTTACAATAAGTGGAGCAGGGCCATCAGTAATAGCGTTTACAAAAAGTTCTTCGGATTTGAAAAAGATTAATTCAGCTATGTCAAGAGGATTTGCTTCTGCAAATATAGAATGTCAAACAATAATTTGTAAGCCTAGTAAAGGTGCAGCGGATAAGAGAAGATAGTTTCAGATGAAGGTTTATGAAAAAAGCAGTTGTTGTTTTTAGTGGAGGAGTAGACTCTGTTTGTGCAGTTTCGTTTTTAAAATCACAATATGAGTTGTATGGAATTACATTTTCATACGGACAAAAAGCAAATACGGAAATTGCTGCTGCAAGATCTTTTGCAAAAAAACTTGGATTAAAACAGCATAAAATAGTCGATATTGGTTTTATGAAAGACTTGTATGATGATTCCAATGTTTTAACAAGTACAAAAGGAAATATTCCTAGTAAATTTGAGTATTCGATTGTAGTTCCAATTAGAAATGCAGTATTTCTATCAATATCATCGGCATGGGCTTTTACACTTAATGCATCACTGGTTGTATATGGTGCCCATACTGGAGACAAGCATTATCCTGATTGTAGACCTGCTTTTGCAAAAAAACTAGAGGGCGCACTCAATCAAGGTGAGATTGATGGGATCAATTCAAAATTACGAAAAAGTATCAAGATTTGGTCACCTTATCGTGAAGGGCTATCAAAATCGGATTTACTAAAGTCAGGTATGAAGATTTTGGGTGATTCAATTTTCAAGACCTGGAGTTGCTATTCAAACAAAAAATACCACTGTGGTATTTGTGAATCTTGTAATAATAGAAAGACTGCATTTCAAAAAGCTGGTATAACAGACAAAACAAAATATCTTAAATAATTCTAATAGCTATTACGAAGAATTTTCTTTTTTAGAATAAATCCTCTAATTCCAATATACCACGCTAAGAAAATCCCTCCAACAATTCCCATAAATACATAATTTTGTAGTTCTGGGCTGAGTTCTTCAATTGAATTTGTAATTTCTCGTGATACTAACATAGAGATTGCAAGAACAATTCCAAATTCAATTGCATACCATGTCCAGTTAGGCCAAGATTCCTTTGGAATATGAACATATGGATTTGCTCCCATAGTAATGTTCAAAAATGTTGATTATTTAATTTTTCAGTATTTCTAGAAAGATGAGTCTGATGTACGTTTTCTAATGAGTGTCATAATACCTGCCTTTTCTTCTTTATTTTCATAAATTCCTCTAAATGCTGATGAGGAAAGTGTTGCATCATTTCTAACACCTCGCATTTTCATACATAGATGTTCTGCATCAGCTAAAACCACAACTCCTTTTACGCCTTGAGAATACAGTTCATCAGCGATATTCTTAGTTAATCGTTCCTGAATTTGTAATCTCTTTGAATATTTTTCAACCAATCGAACAAGTTTTGAAATTCCAAATACTCTCCCATTTGGAGAATAAGCAATGTGAATTTTTCCGAAAAAAGGCAACATATGATGCTCACACATTGAATAGAATTGAATGTCACGAGCAACAACTACATCAGAATCTTCTGAGAATTGTACAGATAATTCTGAATCAGAGTCATATCCTCCAAAGATCTCTTTGTACATATTTGCAATTCTTTCAGGGGTTTCTCGCAGTCCCTCACGGGTAGGATCCTCACCAACTTCAATGATTAATTCTCTGACAAGTTTTTTTACACGTTCTGTATCCATTTGATATTCTCAAACAATTTTGCTAGTATTTGAACCTAATCGGATTTTTAGGCAGATGGTAAGGTTATGGAGCTCCAATAAATTTGTGTAATTGAGGAACCACTTTGACATCAATATAGTGCGGGAATACAATATCGTACAAATTCAGTAAAAGATCTAATGATGGCTCAGAAATACCATAAGTAGGTTGAATGATAAACCCATCAATATCTTCTTTAGAGATCGTATTAAAAATTTGATTTATTAATTCTCCAAATTCATTTGGTTGAGTTTTAGAACTGACAACAATTTTGATATAAGTTATTTTCCTTGTTTTTACAGACGATTCAAGACATTTCATTGTGTGGTTGATTAGTTTTTCATAATGTTTAGAATCTACAAAATCAGAATCTTTTGTTTTGAATTCAATTTTTACAATATCAATGAATGGTAAAACATGATTAAATCTATCAATATCAAAACATGATGATTCTAAATATGTAGGAATTTTTTTGTTTTGTATATGTTTTGCAAGTAATGCAACTGCTTTATGTTGAATTAGTGGATCACCTCCGGTAAAATTTACTTTGTAAGTCTGATTTTTGAGTTTAGAATCTATTAGTTGATTTGCCTCTTCGATTGTATATTCAGTACCTGAATCAAGTGGAAGTGATTCCTTGGTGTCACAGTAAAAGCAAGTAAAAGGACATCCAGCAAGTCTTACAAAAAGAGTCTTTGTTCCATAAAGAATTCCTTCACCTTCAACTGATGTAAATATTTCAAACAATCGTACTTTCAAGTAATAATAGTAATTTTTTTCATTATTTATTCAATGACTTTCTAATGCATTACAGGTTCTTTTGAATAGAATAATCCAGAGATGAAGAAGACTACTCCCAAAATTCCAATAGTACTTCCAATTAGTTCTACCTGATTTTGAAAATCTCCTTCCATTGGGGCCCATAACCAAGCCATCAAGGCACCCACTACAATCATTGGAATTCCTACTCCAACTGTGATTGCTTTAGATGCCATGCTCATGCTGTTTAGAAAATGTATATGAAGTTTATGATAATTTATCAGAGGGAGTTTTTAATTTCTTGTAATTGTTTTATCAAATTATTTAGTAACTTATCGGCTTTATCAAACTCGCCCTCATACAAATATTGTTTAATGTTTTGAAGTATATCTTTAGCATCAATCAAAACAGTCTGATCTACTCCATTTATTACTAACAATCTTGATAGGGATTTTTCCGCTTGTAAAACTCTAGATTCAAGTACGTCATTCTTTGTTAGTTCGAATTGATTCTTCAAAACCATAATTTTTCTGATTTCCTCAACAATTTCACTTGGGTTTTCTGCTGAAGAAAGATTTTGTTTGCCGGTCTCTAATTTTTTTATGATCTCATCAGTAACACCTTGTTTTTTGGTATTTTCAATTAGTCGATCAAGTTGTTCTATATATCGTTGAACATATTTTTTAGCACGTTGAAATTCTTGTTTTGATGCTTCTTCACGAAGATCCTTGTTTATTTCTATGATGGTTTCTTTAATTTTATAAATAGTTTCCATTGCTGAAACAAATTGATGATCAGTGATTTGTTGTCTTGCGTCATCAAATAATCTATCTGATTCAGAAAAATCAATTAAGACATTTTGTTTCTCAGCAATTATTTTTAGATTGTTTACATACACTTGTAATCTTTGAAGATTGTTAGATGGATTTCTAATCTCAGTACTCATAGAGTTTATTTCTGCTTGAGGTACTTCATTAGATATTGCTAATTGTTTAGAAATTTCTGTAAAAATCTTCATAGCAGAAAGAAAGTGCTCCTTTGCGTAACTAATATCATCATTTTCAAGTGCTTCTTCTATAGAATTGATCTTTTGTGTTCCTTCTGTAAATAATCTCTTTATTTCATCAGATGAATCAGATGAAATTTGATTATAGATTTGTTCTTGTGTACGTTTTGCAATCTTTAGAAGTGGTGAAT
>JAOTUX010000181.1 GCA_029863665.1 Candidatus Nitrosopumilus sp. | reverse complement strand
GTATCCTAACCAAATCACAAAAAATCCGGAACTAATTGAGAAAAATGCAATTGTTAATCTAAATAATGTGGGACTGCCTGTATTCCTAAATCCAATAAGTGACATTATCCCTATGGCAAGTCCTACCAAAAACCCAACCAAATTAAGTATATTTTCTAATAAAAACTCCAATGATGTTTAGAAATCCATTAAACTAATTATTTTAATCTGATCAATGATTTTACTATGTTGTTAATCCCATTCATCCAAAGAACCTGAAGATTGACCTTCTGTGTTACCTGCATAATCTCCCAGAATATCTGAATATTTAGTTTCATTATGTGCTACAAACTTTACATATTCACCATAACTCATATCTAAATCACAAGAACCACATTTTACAAACGAATAATCCATTGCTAATTCTGCATCTTCCTTGCATTTTGGGCATTTTATCTTCATGTAGACTTGAGTCTTTGATAATTATTATTGTTTTACATTTATGATTTTACTTCTTTTAGATGTTCCATATTTTTTGCTTGTACATTAATTGGATCTTAAGACCAAAAACGATTAGTTATTTGGTGACAGTTCCAACACTTGTTTAGTATACTTACATAATATTTAGGCAAAACGAAAGATTTGCATGAACAAATTATTAGTGTTAGTTAAATGTAAAAATAAAATAATAAGATCATGCAATGGTGCATTTGTTTATCGTTTACCAGACCATAAACTTCCTTAAAATTAATGTGTACATCCGTGCCCTAGGAGTCTTCATTGCATCATTGCATTTTTTAAATCTGAAAAATACAATAAACTTCCATTCAAAAAAAGATAAAAGGAGTTCATTATTGTTAATCTCTATGAGTCGTACTTGTACAAAATGTAAGAATTCTATTCCTGAAAACGAAGAACTTGATATGGTTGCGCAAAAATATCCTGTTTGTAACAAATGCTGGAATGAATGGAAAGAATATCGTGTAATGGTAATGAATGAAATGAGACTTGATATGTCTATGGCAGATCATAGGAAACTACTAAAAAAACATGAAAAGATATTTGCAGGTGTACTGTCTCCTGAAGGCGAAGTCATTGATTATACAAATGAAGATAATCGAACACCTGACAAACCTCCTGGTACCTAAAATTTCAAGTGTTTTTTTGCATTATCTGGTATAACTATTTGAATTTTTCTCTTCTGTTCTTCATCTAGATTATTGATGATTTTTTTAATTGTACTAGAAATAATTTCTTTCTCGTTTTCTTCTAATGTCAAAAATATTTCTAAGATTCCATCTAAATTAAAAGCAATTAATTTCTGTGGTGACTGTGAGACTTCAGTTATATATGCTGAAAATAATCCCTCTCTTTGTTCCTCTGAAAGAGTCGTTAAAATTTTAAGCCATGTTTTGAAAAGCCTTGCAAAATTAGGAAATGGAATTGTGGGGCCTGCCTCTAATGCATTGTTTATCACTTCTTTTTTTTCGAGTTCTGACATTGAAAAAAATTCAACCATTCTTTTTTTTAAAATTGGGTTTCTTAGAAAATCTGGAAGACTAGCTAGATTAACTATGATATTTCCAGCAAAATTTGGCCCCGCCATTAATCTCAAGAAATTACTGTTGAATATAAAATCATGCAAAAACACTTTAGCTTAAATAAACGAAATAAGGTTTCAACAACATGACATCAACTGTAGTTGTTGGCGGGTTTTTTGGAGATGAAGGTAAAGGAAAAATTATTTCGTATTTGGCAATTAAAGATAATCCTAAAATCATAGTACGTGGTGGCGCTGGTCCAAATGCTGGACATACCATTAGAGATGGTGATAAAGTGTATAAAGTTAGAATGCTTCCGAGTGGATTTCTCAACAAAACTGCTAAAGTAATGATTGGTCCTGGAGTTGTAGTAAATCCTGATGTTCTGAAAAAAGAAATTCAGGATTTTGGTGCCTCTGGACGTTCCTTTATTGATAAGCACTGTGGAATTATTGAAGAAACCCATCTAGTTAGAGATTCTAAAGGTGAATTGAAAGAAAAAATTGGAAGTACTGGTTCTGGTACCGGTCCTGCCAATGCAGATCGAGCCATGAGAGTTTTGAAACTGGCAAAAGACGTTGATTCTTTATCTTCAGTTATTACTGATGTTCCACTTGAGGTAAACTCTGCAATCTCTGCTAACGAAAACGTACTGATTGAAGGAACTCAAGGTACTTTTCTTTCGTTATGGCATGGAACCTATCCATTTGTAACTTCAAAAGATGTAACTGCCTCTGGTATTTGCGCTGATGTAGGTATTGGACCTACCAAAGTAGATGATGTGATTGTTGTTTTCAAATCATATGTTACGCGTGTTGGGACTGGTCCTCTTGACAAAGAACTTTCACTTGAAGATGCTGAAAAAAAGGGATGGTCTGAATTTGGAACTGTCACAGGTCGTCAAAGACGTGCAGCTGATTTTGATTTTGATTTAGCTAGGCGTGCAGTCATGCTCAATGGTGCAACACAAATCTCTATCACAAAATTGGATGTTATATTTTCAGATTGTGCTGGAAAAACTTCATTTGACGAATTATCTGATGATGCAAAGTCATTCATAAAAAATATTGAAAATGAATTAAACACGCCTGTAACAATTATTGGAACTGGCCCTGGTGTTAATGATGTTATTGATAGAAGAAACTAGGCTCCAAAATTTTGGATAAGTTTAATTTGATAATCTGTTGCAAATCTATGTGGACAAATTATTAAATTCTTCTAATGATAAATTACCACGTTATATTCAGGTGAATTCAACTTTGGAATTCTCTAGACTCGTTTGTGCACTTGAGCGTGCACCACGTATATCCTTTTTACATGAACATGACGGACAAAAAATTTTGTCAGTACAAATGGATATTCTAAAAGAAAAACCAATTGTGTATTATACTCCTCTAGATCATAACGGCCATTATCTTTGTTATGGACTAAAAGGAGGCAAAGAAAAATCTGAAATTGTTGATTCCACTTCTGATGCTAGCAAACTCTATTCTCCTATAGTCCGAATTAAATCTCTTCCAAAAACTCTACAACCTGGTAACGGAACTCTTGATAGATATCAACCAATTGAGTTAGAAGATATATCTAGTCTCGCAAAACTTACTTGGGGTTTTGATGAAATCCCTTTCCCTTTGTTCTTATTTCCACATAATGATAAATGGCTTATTGGAGTTTTCATGAATTTCAATGAAGAAGGAACATCTTACTTTTGTCATGTAGTTTTAGATAGTGATCCTGAAAAACCATTCTTAAAATTTTCAACAACTAATGGTTCCCATCCTGAATTTGTAGAGAATCCTTCTGAACATGGTTACTCATATACCAAAATAATAAAATTAAAAGAGACTCATCCGTTAGTTGATTATGGCCACCTTCAAAACTAGACTTTCACAGATTTCAAAAACTAATGGAAGAGTTATTCTAGCGAATGATTATGATCATACTATAAAAAATTTGGAGACAAAAACTATACAAAATATCAAAAAATTACATCCTTTTCTATGTGGAATAAAATTAAATTTTCACTTACTTCTTCCTTTAAGTGGTAAAGAAATTCTCAAAATCAATAAAATCGCTCATAGATATGGTTTACAAACAATTGCCGATATCAAACTCAATG
>JAOTUX010000180.1 GCA_029863665.1 Candidatus Nitrosopumilus sp. | reverse complement strand
TCTTTGTAGCTGCTTTTTCAGCGGCAGTTCTTCTCTTTGGAGCTGCTTTTCTCTTTGGAGCTGCTTTTCTTTTAATAGCCATTAATGAGTCGACATTTTCATTGTTTTTCAGTGGTTAAACTAAACAAAGTTACACTAACTGATAACAATTTGTCAAGTAATTTTTTGTAAAAAATTTTCTTTTGATCGTAATTTTTTTGATAAATACTTCCTATGTGTTGTTCTGCTTTGTAATTGATTATTTTTTTGTATGTTTTATCTTGTACTGTCCTCAAAGATAGTATGTAACTGTTTTTGGATGAAAAATTTGTTTCTATTTTGTCTTTTTACACACAAAACATCATCATCTACACGTATTTTTTTTGTTCTGCATTATTTTTCAAAATTATATTCCTTTTCTTTTGATTATGGTTAAAACATCTTCATCTTGTAAAGTGTGATTCAAACCTACTCTTTGTCCTCCAAATTTTACACTTTTGCCCCAAACTAAACCATATCTGAACTCTCTTCTCATTCTACGATGAAGTTTATTACAAATATCTTCAACAGTGTCCCCTTCTCTTGCAATTAATGGTTCTTTGAAATCTGTTTCTCCACCTTTTGGCCTCATGTAAATTCTGATAAATTTTAATTTTTCATAAATTTTTTCTTTGAGTAGTTCAACATTGATGTCTGAATTTGCAGATACTTCTATAACTTCTGATTTTATTTTTGTCTTTAGATCATCTAAAAACTCTTTTTCAACCAGATCAATTTTGTTTAAAATTGTAAGTGATTTAGAATAACTGATATTTCCAGCAATGTAATCCGATAACTGTTCTGATGTGATATCTTCTCTTGTTACTACTCTGGCACTAACTAGTCCATAAAGATGTAAAATATCTCTGAGGTGTTTCTCAGTAATTTTTGTTAGTTTTACTTGCTGAGCTACTGCAATTCCTCCCATTGCTGCTTTTTCAATTGTTATATTTGGTGGTAGTTGATTGAGCCTAATTCCTATATTGCCTAATTCATTCACCAACACGTCTTCGTGGTATGGTTGAAATACGTCCAAAACTAATAAGACTAAATCTGCGGTTCTTGCAACTGATAGAATTCTTTTTCCTAATCCTTTACCTGTGGATGCACCTTTGATAATTCCCGGAAGATCTAATACTTGGATTTTTGCACCTCTATATTCCATCATTCCTGGAACTACAGTGAGTGTTGTAAATTGGAAAGCACCAACAGTGGATTTTGCCCCTGTCATCTTGTTTAGCAATGTAGATTTTCCAACACTTGGCAATCCGATAAACACCACCGTTGCATCCCCGCTTCTTCTAACGTCAAATCCATCAGATTTCATTCCGGATTTTTTAGTAATATCTTCTTCTTGCTCTCTTTTCAGTTTTGCAATCTTTGCCTTTAGTAAACCCAGATGGTGTTCTGTTGCCTTGTTAATCTGCGTTCTTGCCATTTCGTCTTGAATGGCTTTGATCTTTTCAGGAATTCCCAATACTTTTCATTTTCTGTAATGTTCTTTTCAAATAAAATCGTATTACTTTTCTTAATTTTACTAATTATGGTTGTCTGTAGCTTGTTTTGTTGTATTACAAATTTTACCGGTCTGACTTTGTATATTTTTTAAAATATGTGTGACCTCTTTTGTTATTTTTTATCTTGATACTGTTTTTTATTAACCATGATGATATTTTTTGTTTTCAAAATTTTATACATATGTTCTGATTTTTATTATCATTTTTTAATAGTAAATGACTGTAAAATTACATTATGAAAAGATTACTATTATTTTCTATAATTGGATTTTCTATTGTAATTTATTTTATTTTGACTGTTTTACTTTTACCCGTACATTATCTTTCAAATGAACAACTTGTTCCACAACCTTATTTTGAAGTAATTCTTTCTGACTCTGAAATTTCATTAGGTGAATCTTTTAGGCTTGATGTTGTTTCAGAAAATATTGGTGACTATGGTGATATTCATATTGTATCAACAGCATTTCCAGATCTGATTGAATTGGATTCAGTTGAAATAGTCACTTATGACTTTACACAGTCTCCTGTCTATATTCAACTTGGAGATGAAATTATTAGTGGATATAGTGGAGGTTTAGAGTCTACGTTATCAGAATACCCTTCTATTGAAGCAATGAATCGACCTATTCATCCTGGTACAAAATATCATTTTGAACTTGTCATAACTCCTGAAAAACCCGGTTCCTTTACAACATATGTGAAATCTATTGATATTCCTCATATCAATTCTCTATCACACTATCCTGATTCTGGAGTTTTAGATCACCAAAATGAGTATGTTTCAGTCTATTCTGTAAATGTAAATCCCTAATATCTGGTAAATAATAATTGAAATTAATGACTTTTTTTAAATCTCAAATATCTCAAAATTTTTTAAAATCTAGATCTCACTCTTTTCTTCTTCTTGGAAATATCTTAGTAAGTTTTGGAATTTTGTTAGTTACTGTTGGAGGTAGTTGGGATATTACAAATCATTTACTAAACAAACCTGAAACTTTTTTCTCTCCTCCTCATGCTTTGATATATTTTGGTGTTGCCCTCTCTTTGATTGGTGCCATCTGTTCGTTTATTGGTTGGAAAAATCTACAACAATTTAAAATTCATTATTTCTTTCCATTGAAAATTAAATTATTTGGAATTGCTTTACTTGTAGGTGCCGGCCCTTTTGATTTTCTATGGCATTCTAATTTTGGATTAGATGGTTTTCTTAGTCCTCCTCATCTTGCTTTGATTGTTGGCATGTTTCTGTGCAGTATTGGTGGAATGATTGGAATATCTAGATATTTGGAAATTAATAATTTTAAAAACTCCTTTAGATCTTATTTATTGATACTTGCAATTCTTCCTGTTTGGTTATCTGGTTCTGGAATAATCTCTTCTTTGTCTTTGCCTTTTTCTAACACTGATTATTTTAATTTCAATCCTGAACCTATACTTGCTTTTCTAATTGCTACAATGGCGTTTCCTTTTTTGATTTCAATGTCCATGTTACTTATTTTTCGATTATCTCATTATGGATTTGGAATGATGAGTATTCTTGGATGTTTGTTTTTGTTGATTTACAGTTTTACTGCAATTGTGCCAAATTTTGCGATATTTGATTCAGTATTATTTTATTCATTAAATCTGATTCCGTTTGTAGTATCTGATGTAATTCTATTACATAAATCTAAAAAATCTCTGATTTTTGTGGGCGGTTTACTTGGTTCTGTATTTTACATGGTTTATTATCCATATGTGATGTATACATTTAATGAAGTTCTATTGGGAAAATTAGTCTCACCAAGTTTGATCTATTTTGTTTATTTTGAATTGATTCAAACTGTTTTGATGATCACTGTGATCCCTGCTATAATCATGGGTGTTTTTGCAGTAGTCATATCTGAAAAACTCTCAAAAAAAATCTTGATGAGTTAACTGTGGGAACTTTTGTATAATTTCGTAGCAAATATTATTCGGTTGAAAAAACTGATATTGTGAAAAAGAAAACATTTGCCGTAGACATTGATGGCACTATCACTGAGAATGGTGGTGGTAGGATTAATTTGGATGCTCTTGAGGCTTTGAGACGATTGACCAACATGGGACATAATGTCATTTTTGTAACTGGTCGTTCCTCTG
>JAOTUX010000179.1 GCA_029863665.1 Candidatus Nitrosopumilus sp. | reverse complement strand
AATGATATTCACATTCAAGATATACTATATTGTTAATATGATGAGATTGACAAAACTTACAGTTTTCTTGGTTTTGAAGCATCATCTTTTCATCATCTCAAACACCTTGTGTTTTATAAAAACTACTTTCAAAGAGTATGTCGTATTTTCTGCACTATTTACTATTATGGTTTATTGTGATATGGTGCTTTTTCCAAATTTTATCCAATTTAGTGCATTTACATCTAATTTAATAAAAAAATTGGAATACTATTAGATCTTACTGAATTTTACGCATATGAAACACTTAAGTCGATATAATTATTAATTATTAGGTGGAGCTAATATTCAATCCAAAGAAGTGGTATTGATGAATAATCCATATTTTGAAATATCAGCCAATAATCTTGAGAATTCTAATGAAAATATGCATTCCTCAGATTATCTCGTCGACTTTTCTGGAAATACACAAAACTATTGTGTCGGATTAGTAGACATGGTAAATTCTACGAAGATTGCAGCTACCATTGGCAATGGAAAGATCTTGACATATTATTAAATATTTCTAAATTCAATGTCAAGAATTCTGAGTAGGTTTGGAGGTTTTGTGATAAAAAATGTAGGGGATTGTCTTGTATATTATTTTCCAGAATCATTAAAATCAAACAGAAAATATGGGTTCATGTCCTGTCTAGAATGTAGTCTTGCCATGATAGAATACCACGATACAATATGCAAAAGACTAGATAAAGAAGAATTGCCATACGTTGATTATCGAATCAGTGCTGATTATGGATCTGTAGTTTTGATGAAGTCAAACAATTCTACAGCTGTAGATATGATTGGACCACCTGTAAACATGTGTTCAAAGATAAATCATGCAGCTACAAAAAATAATTTTGTGATAGGAGGAGATCTTTATTTTATGGTACACAAATTTGATGACTATGAATTCACGGAGATAAAAGGATTTTCACTTGGATTCAAGTACACATATCCAGTATACACGGTACACAGAAAATGATTCTGATATAACACATATTCCAACTTGGACAATATAATGCAATAAAGATGAAAACTTTAACAGTTATTCAAAGAAAAGATCAAGGGTATCTAAAATTAGTTGGTAGTTGATTCATGGTAAAAAATATCAAGAAAAAAGACAAGGATGATGATGCTTTTTCATCCGATTCATCATTGCATTCTAAAGAGATTGAAGAGAATTTAGAGTATGAATATGGATGTATGGTATTACATATATGAGAACTATGTAAATCCCGATCTGAAGAAAAGAAAAATAGTTTGATTTTTATTTTTTTAGCATGGGTGATTTTCTTTTTCTAGTTCCACATAATACAACAACAATCGTAAATATGTTCCCCTGTAGATCATTCAAACTAAGGTTGGGGTGTGCAGATCAAACTTAATGATCAATTGTTCAAAGACCTTGTATGGTCTGCGACTGATTATGGGGAAATTTTGTTTAGGCTGATTTTTCTTTCTGAAGATTAATTAATTTCATTGATATGAAACAAAACGTCCTGTAAACCTTGATTGATGTGTTATTGTGTTTAACAACCTATAAATCAAAACAAAATATCCTCGAAAAATCCACCTTATTTATTTCAAAATGAATGTACAAATTGGTATGTCTATTGTTGATTCTATACTTCTGTACCCTGCCAAGGATTTGCCTCGTCTTTAAGAATTCTATCTGTTATCTTTGTGGAATCTGGGAAACCTTCTAAAAAATCACTTTACTGACAAATCGTTCATAGATGTTTTAAACAAATTCTGTAATGTGTATCTATGGTTGATTCTGATTATGAACAATCACAATTTATGGAATTAAAATGTGGTTGCATGATTGATGATCTATCTGGAGAGTTTTATCAAGAATGTGTTTTCCACTCACAAGCAAATTTCATGCAATGATTTTTAATCCATGATGTGGAAACCAGTTACTAGTAAAACTATATTTTGTATTTATGACATCTAAATTATTATTGTTCTAAATTACCCAACTCTTGCGAAATAGTTTTCTAATTCAAAGTTTATCTACCTTTGTGAAACATGTTATACAAGTAAAAATTTCAAATCTCTCTGAAATTCTATTAGAACTAGATGATACCTATTCACCAAAAACTGTTGATGACTTTATTGAAAAATTACCTTTTACTGTTGATCTAAATGTTTGGGGTGATGAAATTTACACTTCAGAATCTCCAATCACACAACCTGAGGAAAATGCTAAGTCTCTAGTACATCTAAATGATGTTGCGTATTGGCCTACTGGAAAAGCTATATGCTTGTTTTTTGGTCCTACTCCAATTGGAAATCCAGGAGAAATCACTCCTGCATCCCCTGTGAATATACTTGGAAAAGTAATTTCTCCAAACAAGACTATTCTAAATGATGCAGATGGTAAAAGTGCAATATTTAGTTTATCTTGAATTATTCTTCCTCTATTGGGATTTCTACTATGTCTGATTCTAGAACATATGCCTTGAAATCTTTGTTAATCCCTGAATAAATTATCCATACTACTGGATTGCTATGCATAAATTTTTTGTCAGTATCTGATGGATATGCTTCTGAATTTGGATGTGAATGAAAAATACCTATCACTTCTATCTTTTTTTCTTCGGCAATAGTATATGCTTCAATTAATTGTTTGTTGGAAATTGTAAAATTGATTGGAGATTCTTCAATGTTTTGTGTTAAAAATATCTCTGAGACAAAATTGTCTTTTCCAAATAGGATGGCACATGATTCATTAGGTTCTTCTTTTTCTGCATGTTTGGTTAAAATTTTTTTATCTGATTGTGTTATGATGATTTTCTGCAAATCTATTCTACATTAACTGTTCCAATCATCCATGGATGGAATATGCAATAATAATCATAACTACCTGCTTCGGTAAATGTGAATTCGTATTTGTCCCCTGTTGATAAAACATCTGAATCAAATATTCCATCTATATCTGTAGGTGGTTTACCTGAAGTTGCAGTGTGTATTCCGCTATCTAGATTATCCCATACTACTGTAGTGCCAACTGCTATGTCTACAACTTGAGGATCGTAATAGATTTGTCCCTCTTCAGGTATTGCAGCTCCTTCGGGAATTGTTATTTTCACTCCTTCTTTTGGTTCTTCAATAATTAGTGTTGCAACCATCCAGGGATGCACAAGACAATAGTATTCATATTCTCCAGCTCCTAAGTCATCCGTGTCTAATGTAAATTTCTCACCTTCGTTGATAAAATTTGAATCAAATATTTCCCCCGTACCTTCTACACTGGTAACTGTATGTGGCAATGCATCTACATTTGTCCATTCCACTACATACCCTTGTGGTACAACTGCTATGTCTGGCTCGTAATCTGGATTTCCTTCTTGAGCAGAACCTTCAAGAATTTGAATTGCAAATATTGGCTTTTCTGGTGAGACTTCTTCAATCTCTTCCATCTCTACTTGCTGCGGAATCATGTATGTGTCTGGACTTACAAACCCAAATGCAAACCACATTATGATTCCAGTTGCTGCTGCTATTCCTACAATTGAACCAATTGGTTTTACAAATTTTGGATGCTTCATTGCCATGTATGCAATTATTATTGCTGGGAATGCCACTGCCATTAAAATTCCTGCTAATGTTATTACAAAGTTTGATGTATTCATAGTCAA
>JAOTUX010000178.1 GCA_029863665.1 Candidatus Nitrosopumilus sp. | reverse complement strand
CTGAAGATGTTACCAAAAAATTAGATTCAATGAAAGATGCAGAATTTGTTATACATCCTGAGTGTAGTTGTACTACTCCAATGATGTATGATGTTGCAGATGGAAGTTTTGATGACAAAAAAGTTTCGATACTTTCTACTGAGGGAATGCTAAAACATGTTAATGAATCAAAATCAAAGAATTTTGTTGTCGCAACCGAAACTGGAATCTTGTATAGAATGAGAAAACAAAATCCTAATAAAACATTCGTTCCTGCATCAGACAAAGCTGAATGTCAGTACATGAAGATGATTACGCTTGAAAAGGTTCATGATGCATTGGTAAATGAAAAAAATATTGTTACTGTTCCTAAGGAAATAGCTGATAAAGCCCGTTTGGCAATTAATAGAATGCTTGAAATCAGTTAAACTACGTGATTGGCTTGGTTGGATTATTTAGTAGAACTCCCAAAGATCCTCAAATTAAGAAAAATATTGAAAAGTTCAAAGAACTCAAAAAATTAATTAAACAAAAAAAATATGCAGAGGCTCTAAAATCTGGTACACAGTACTTAGAAAAAGTACCCCATAATCATGATGTTTTGTTTACTGTTGGCGGAATTTATTATCTGAAAAATAAATACAAAACTGCTATCTCTTATTTTGACGAGGCATTAGATATTGGCTCTTATGATATTGATGTTCTACTTTTGAAGGCATACTCTCATCAAAAATTAGGAGAAAACAAACGAGCAATTCAATGCTGTGATAAAATCCGAGAAATTGATCCAAAGAACAAAGCAATAACTAAACTATTAAAGTCATTAAATTCTTAAACTTCTAAACTCAGATCTATTCCGTTAACTGAATTTGTAATGCTTCCAACTGAGATAATGTCTACTCCTGTTTGTCCATATTTGAATATGTTTTTTGAATTAATCCCTCCAGATGCTTCTAGCATTACACTGTTTCGTAGTTTTTTATTTTTAAGAACTTGAATTGTTTTTTTGATTTGAGATGGAGAAAAATTATCTAGCATGATTATTGTTGCTCCTTCTTCTGCAGCAAGAACTGCATCTGAAGTATTCTCTACTTCCACTTCAAATTTTTTGTATTTTCTCTTTGCTTTTTTTATTAGAGACAATAATGAATCTCCAACTGCAATGTGGTTGTCTTTTATCATCACCATTTCATCTAGTCTAAGTCTGTGTTTTTTACCTCCTCCCACTTCTACTGCTTCTTTGTCAAAATATCTAAGACCTGGAGCCGTTTTTCTTGTAGCATACAATTTTGTTTTCTTTGGAATCTTTTGCACTAGTTCATTTGTTTGTGTTGCAATCCCACTCATTCTTGTTAGTAGATTTAATACAGTTCTCTCACATGTCAAAATTTTACTAGCATTACCTGTGATTGTCATTATACTCTGATTTGGTTTTATTTTAGAACCGTCTTTTTTTAAAATATTTACTCTGCATCCTTTGAGTTTGAATATCTCTTTTGCATATGTGGTACCTGCTATAATGGCGTGTTCTCTTGAAATTATTCTAACTGAAATTCTTTTCTTAGGTAACAGGGCACTTGTTATGTCACCTTTACCTATATCTTCTGCCAGAAACTGTGATAATTGTTTTTTAGAATTAAATGACATTATTATGATCAAATGTTTGTATGATTTTAAATTTTTAGAAATGTTTTATGTTACTTTAATTGCATATTTGCCTTTTTGAGTTATTCCAAGAGTTTTTGAAATCTCTGAATTTGTTGGATCTACTACAAGTACAATACCATTCCAATCTGGTGTCAAATCTGATGACTTACAAACTGGACAAACTTTACCTGTTGTTACAAATTTACATTTTCTACATGCCATCTCTCGTGCCATTTTAGCTAGCCTCTACTTTAGCTTCTTTGGCTGGTTTATCTGTATCGCCGCTTGCTTTCTTAATCTCTTCAACAATCCAATCATCTGCACCGAGGAATGGTTGTCTACATGTAATTCCAATCTTACCCATTGCGGCAGCTTTTCCTAATGAAACAGCAGTAATTCTTGCACGAAGTGTAGAACCTACTTTTAATGTTCTGCCACTTTGATTAGCTAAAATCATTCCAGATTTTACATCACTCTTTAGATAATCATCCATTACTTGTGACAAGTGAAGTAATGCATCAGTTGGACCAATCCTTACAAATGCACCAAAGTCTGTAATGTCAACAATTTCTCCTTGAACAATCTCTTGTAATTTTGGATAAAATGTTAATGCTTCAAATTCAACTTTGTGGAACGTTCCACCATCCCCTGCAATCATCTTTCCCATCTCGTTTACTTTAGCATCTAAAATCATGATGATATATCCCAAATCTGCATTAATCATACTCTCGTATTTTTCTTTGAGAATGTTTACTGCTGCCTTTTTTAGTGTAGTCCCAAATAAGCTTGGAGGAATCCTAACGACATCAACTAGAGTAGATATAGAAAACAACTGTGCTGTTTTTCTTGAATTTCAATTTATGAATCTTTGGGTGATTTAGGCTTAGATTTCCAAAGATTTCGCTAATTTTTCAAATAAATAGTAATTTCTTTTGATGTCTAAATTTGCTTAGAACATAAAATCTGATAATATCTGAATATGTTAGGGCATTTCTATCTAACTTTAAAGAATTTACATCTCCAGATACCTGATAAAAGAAGAAATCTGCTTAACATTTTAAGGAAAAAAAATACTCAAAATCGCTTTGTAACTAACGGGTTACGCTTTGGTTACCCTTTAATTGCATTTAAAATTATCATGGATCAAAATGATCGATCAGTTTTATTATTTTCAATATTCTAAAATAACCTAGAAAATATTCTATGATATGGGATTCTTTGACGGTCTAAAAAATGGCATAGAACTAAAACAAAATTCTTAAAATCAGAATTCAACTAAAATACATGACAGAATTCTAAAACTAGAAAAAGAATTAGAAAGCGATCCTGAAAATATTTCCTTTCTTGTTAATTTGTATGGATGTTATGTAGAAATATCTATTACTCCAAAAAAAATTGAATGTATGAAAAAAATGGCCAAGTTTAGACCAAAAGATTCGTATCCATTTCAACAACTTTCAGATATTTACCTCATAGAACTAAATGATGTGGAGCAAGCACAATATTATCAAAACAAGGCAAATCAAATCCGTAAGTTTCTTTAATTTTCTATACTTTCTTACTTATTTTCAAATTTGACACCATGAGACAAAAATTCTAAACCATTTTCTACTCCTAAATTAATGAAAGTAAGGTCAGAACATACAGCCTATGTTTAAATAATGTAAAATGATTTTTTGACGTAATGGTTGCGATTGATCAAGTTCTTGAAAAACTAAGTACTGTAATTGATCCTGATTTGAAAAAAGATATTGTATCTATGGGTATGATAAAAGATTTAGAACTTAATGACGGAAATCTGAAATTTACTTTAGAATTAACAACTCCTGCATGCCCTTTCAACGTCGAAATTGAGGATGATGTCAGGAAAGTAATTGGTGAGATCTCTGACTTGAAAAATTTTGATATGAATGTAACTGCCAAAGTTATGGAAGGTCGCTCACTTGATGCTGATACTGGAATGGCTTCTGTCAAAAATATTATTGGTGTTGCAAGTGGAAAGGGAGGTGTTGGAAAATCTACTGTCTCTTTAAATTTAGCTCTTGCTTTATCTCAAACAGGT
>JAOTUX010000177.1 GCA_029863665.1 Candidatus Nitrosopumilus sp. | reverse complement strand
GATGAACAAAAAAGCCATTATTACAAGTGCTTTACCTTATGCAAATGGCGAAATTCATTTGGGACATGTTGCATCTACCTATCTTCCTGCAGATGTTACTACTAGATTCTTAAAACTAAATGGAGTGGAGGCTTACTATGTTTGCGCATCTGATGACTTTGGAACCCCAATCCTAATTCAATCAGAAAAAGAAGAAAAAACTCCTGCTGAATATGTTGCACATTGGAATAAGCGAGATTATGATGATTTCTCTGCATTTAATATTGGATTTGATTATTTTTATAAAACCAGTTCTCCTGAAAATATTGCATTTGTTCAAGATGTTTTTAAAAAACTAAATGACGCTGATCATATCTATGAGCAAGAAATTATCCAATTTTATTGTAATAATGATAAAAAATTCTTGCCTGATAGATATGTCAAAGGGACCTGTCCCTATTGTCAAGCAGAAGACCAATACTCTGATCTTTGCGAAAGTTGTGGACGTGTTCCCGAAGAAATAACTGATCCTAAATGCTCTCTTTGTGGTCAACCTCCTACTAAAGAAAAAACAAAGCATTATTTTTTCAAACTGAAAAATTTTGGAGATGCTCTATCAAAGTGGTTGGATGAAAATATTCATCTCCAAAAAGATGTAAAAAAATACGTTCAAAATTGGATTAAATCTGGCCTAATTGATTGGGATATAACAAGAGATATTTCTTGGGGTGTCCCTGTCCCACTTGATGATGCACATAACATAGTTTTCTATGGGTGGTTTGATAATCACTTGGCATACATTTCAACTGCAATAAAATTCTTAAATGATAAGGGAATCAATGGAAAAGAATTTTGGAATTCTGCCGATATTTATCACTTTATTGGAAAAGATATTGTGTATCATCATTATCTTTTCCTTCCTGCAATGAGATTGGGAATAAACAATGAATACAAATTACCTGACTACATCCCAACTCGAGGTCATCTTACTCTTCAAGGAAAAAAAATCTCCAAAAGTAGGAATTGGTATATTGGATTAAAAGAATTTTTAGAATATTATCCTGCTGACTATCTTAGATATTATTTAGTATCTATTAATCCATATTCTCAAGATGATCTAAATTTTGATTGGGATGACTTTACTACCAGAATTAATTCTGAACTAATTGGAAATCTAGGAAATTTTGTTAATCGTGCTCTTGGATTTACAAAAAAAGTATTTGATGGAAAAATCCCTGAAACCGATTCCTTTGATGAAAAAGATTCTGAGGCAAAACAAAAAATTACAAATCTTGCTGCCGATGTAGGCTCTCTTATGGAGCAGAATCATCTTGACAGAGCATTAAAGAAAATTATGGAATTCTCATCATTCTTTAACCAATATTTCCAACACAAAGAACCCTGGAAAAAAGGCCCTGGAACTGCAAATTGTGTGTTTCTTTCAGTAAATGCTGCCCGAAGCTTGGCAATGGCCATTTTCCCATTCATACCTGAATCTGCCCAAAAGATTTGGTGCCAATTAGGATTGAGTGGAAACATTCATGAATCTTCTTGGAAGGAACTGTCTGCCCTGGGAATTCCCTCTGGTCATATTTTAGGTGATCCGTCTCCTCTGTTTACTAAAGTTGAAACATCTGATATTGAAAAACACAAGAAACAGCTAGGTCCGTCTGAGTAAGAATGAAAATAATCCCAAGAATTTCAACTAGGGGATACTATGATTTATCCAATGGAAAAACTCTCAAAACTAATCTATACTATGTATACCCAAAAAAAGATTTCAAAAAACTAATTGATTCAAAAGAAATTACCATAATGGTTCATGGTTTGAGAAATAACAATGCGGGGGCAATAGCCAAAGTACTTTTGGCACAAAACCGATTACGTAAACTAGGATATCTCCATCCTGTAATTGGATTTAGTTATGATTCAAACACTACTGGTGCTCATTTGATTAAACATGCAAAACACGCTCTTGCTGTAGGTCAAATAATTGCAAAGAAAAATGGACATAATCTTGGAAAATTTATTGAAAATTTCAAGAATGATAGTCCCAAAACAAAAATTCGACTAATGGGACATTCTTTGGGATCTCAGGTAATTTTGAGTACTGTGGAATATCTTGCAAAAAAGAAACAAAATGCAGGAATTCTGGAAAGTATTCATTTTTTTGGTGCATCTATTACTGAAGATATTCCATCTTCTAAAAAACATGGAAAAATGCTTCAACAAATCATTAACAAAAAAATTGTTAATCACTATGCCCCTACTGATGAGGTCCTTAATTGGGCTGACAAGGAAAAATATGTTCAAGGTCCGCTTGGTCTTAATGGTGCTATTGGAAAACCAATCAAAAAATACCATCAAAAATTAGTAACTCCAAAAAATCATAGATTTGCAAGCTATGCTGCGGTTCTAAACTCATTTCCGTAGTTTTATAGATATATTTTTGATCTCATGTAATTTGTGCGTTAGTCTTTTATAGAAAAATGACTGTTTTACTTTGTATGACCTCTAGTCTGTATACATTTGATGGCAAGTCTATATTGTATCATCTATGTGTTTTAGATAAAAAATTCGAAATTTATGAGGATCTTTCTGAATACCCCTGCTAATTCTATTTTCTTGACTTTCACGCGTGATTTACATTTGATGGTGGCGACATAATCCTTGCAGCTATTTTTGTCCCAGTAGCAATGACAGCAAGTGATGCTCCGACCACTATCATCAAACCAATATGATTTTGAGGCTCTTTGATAGTGATATCTTGATGAGTTTCTAAAATATCCTCTTTGATAGTTCTATCCGCGTCAATAAACCCCCAAAATGCCTCTTCTGGCATACCTGTGACTTTTGATTTCCATGATTCATCAAATGCCTCAAAAAATACTAGTCTTGAAGGTGATTTTTCAAGTAATGAATTAGTATATTCTATTTGATTTGATATTGTTGCAGTCTCTGAGTCTTGAGTGGGCCATCCTACCATTGGAATTGTTTCTTTGTCAGAAAAAAATTTCTGCATAGTTTGAATTTGATTAATTGTAGTATCTACTGCTTTTTCTACAGTGGCTCTATCGTGATATTGAAAACTATCAAAGTAAATCACATCAACTGAGTTAGATAATTCTTTGTCAATATCTTTTATCCAAATCCCTGCATTATTCATTGATGATACTTTGATATCTTTTTCATCTATCAAAAATTTAGTATAGTTGATATGCTCTACAAGTTTAGTAATGTCCATTGTTCTATCTGCAATCTCATTTGAACCGATAACTACAGTATCTAGTGAATTATAATTTTTATTTTCCTCAATTGTTATTCTTATCATATTCTCACTAAGTGTTTCATCTTTGTATAAATCTACAATTAAAATCACTTTCATATCTAATTCTTGTGCAATCTCTAAAACTTCTGTTGCTGCATACTTTGAATCAAACAATACTACTGAATCTGTGAATTGTTTTAGGATCTGCATGTCATTTTTAATTTCAACATAACTAGGGACAATGTCTATGGCAGAATTATTTGGTCTGATTGGAGAATAAACTAGAGAATCATATTTTCTCTCTCCAAATGATTCCTGAACAACACTAATTGACAGTAAAACTACAAAAAATAGTTTACAGAATTAGACCTTTAATTCATAAATTATAGAAATTTTATCAAAATGTTCTTTACTAATGTGTCTGTTCTATTGATATGATCTATCATCTCT
>JAOTUX010000176.1 GCA_029863665.1 Candidatus Nitrosopumilus sp. | reverse complement strand
ACGCTGGTGCAGAAAAAATTGAAATCCTTGGAAATGTTTTAGGTTAGACCTTAACTCTTTTCCTTTTTTAATTTGATAAAAACAATAAATCATATTTTAGAAAAGTAATTTAGGGCATATATCCATCATGAATTAAACTTTGTCAAAAATTGTTGCTGATACTAGTGTTATAATTAATGGTCAACTACTCACTCATATAGAGTCTGGCTCGATTCGAAATTCTGAAATCATTATCCCTCAGGCAGTTTTTGATGAATTACAATCTCAAGCTTCTAGTAATAAAGAACAGGGATTTGTAGGACTAGAAAAAATAAGAAAACTAAAAGAATTGTCTGGTAATTTTGGTTTGGAGATTGTTTTGAAGGGTTCACACACGTCAGTTGATGATATTAAATTTGCTAGGGCCGGTAGAATTGATGCACTCATTGCTGATGTGGCTAAGCAAAACGATGCCATTCTTTACACTTCAGATAATGTGCAACATTTAGTTGCACAAGCTGAAGGAGTAGATACTGTCTTTCTCAAATCTATTATCAAAAATGAAGGACTAGAATTTCTTAAATTCTTTGATTCTGAAACTATGAGTGTACATCTGAAAGAAAATCAATACCCGTTGGCAAAAAAAGGTAAACCTGGTAATTTTATCTTAACAAGGATAGGAGATGACGTTCTTTCGAGAGATTATCTGGAATTAATCTCATCACAAATTTCTGGTATGACAAATGTTTCTGATTCAAGTACTGTTGAAATTTCGAAAACTGGTGCCTCTGTAATCCAACATGGTGATTATCGTATTGCCATTACCCGTCCTCCTTTTTCTGAATCTTTTGAAATTACAATCGTTCACCCTATTGTAAAATTATCTCTTGAAGATTATGAAATCTCTGAGGAATTAATGGAGCGTTTTTCTGATAGAGCCGAAGGGATCGTAATTTCTGGAGCTCCTGGTTCCGGGAAAAGTACTCTTGCATCTGGATTGGCAAATTTCTATCATAATAAAGGAAAAATTGTTAAAACATTTGAGTCTCCTCGTGATCTACAAGTTGATCCTGGAGTTACTCAATACGGTAAACTAGATGGAAGTTTTGATAATACTGCTGATATCTTGTTACTTGTAAGACCAGATTATACTATTTTTGATGAGGTAAGAAGACGTGAAGACTTTGTGACTTTTGCTGATTTGAGATTAACTGGGGTTGGAATGGTGGGAGTTGTACATGCAAATTCCCCTTTGGATGCAATTCAACGTTTCATTGGAAAAATTGAGCTTGGCATTATTCCAAATATTTTGGATACTGTAGTTTTTGTAAAAGATGGGGAAATTAATACTGTGTATGATTTGGAATTAAAAGTAAAGGTACCTTCTGGTATGACTGAATCTGATTTGGCAAGACCTGTGATTGAAATTCGAAATTTCAAGGATAATGTTTTAGAACATGAAATCTATACATTTGGAGAAGAAAATATTATTGTACCTGTCTCAAAACGAGTTGAAAAAGTTGGAATTGAAAAGCTTGCCGAAGATAAAATTAGAGAGACTTTCAAAAGATATGATCCTCAAACCAAGGTTGAAATTTTATCTGATAATAGGGTAAAAGTGTTTGTAGATAAACAGTCAATCTCATCTATTATTGGAAAAGGTGGCTCAAATATTAATGAAATTGAAAAATTCCTCAAAGTCCATATAGATGTTGTTTCAAAAGATTCCAATGATTTTTCTCAATCTTCAAATAGTTTACCCTTTACATTTTCTGAATCTAAAACTGCATTGCTTCTAACCGTTGGCAAAGAATACACTTCTATGCATGCTGATGTTCATGTTGATGACAAATATGTTACATCTGTTCGAATTGGTAAAAAAGGGCAGATAAAAATTCCAAAACGTTCTGATGTTGCAAGAAATCTAATGAAACTTGCATCTTCTCAAAATGACATTCAATTATTTCTTAAAGATTTTTAAAATTTTCAATTATTTTAGGATCTGCCTTGAGAAAAGTTATAAATTTTCTTAGTTGTTTTATTGTTTTTGGATTTAGATGGTGCTCAATTCCTTCAGTGTCTTGATTTGCAGTATCATACCCAATTCCTAAAATCTCAAAAAACTCCAACAAAATCCCATGTTTTTGTCGAATTCCCTCTGCCACCTGAATTCCTTTATCTGTGAGATTGATTCCATGATATTTTTCATATTCTAGAAATCCACTCTCATCAAGTCTTTGAAGCATCTTAGTTACACTTGGTGCACTAACATTCATGTATCTTGAAATATCTAATGTTGTTGCGTATCCTTTTAACTCTACTAACTCTGCTATTATTTCTAAATAATCTTCCATTCTAGTGCTTGAACGGGCTCTCTCTGATTGATGAGCCGCTTTAATTGAATCTAGTCTCTTGGAATTTTTAGATTTCATGTGATCTTTGTATCTACATCAAAACTAGTATAATTGAATGTCCCTTGAATTAATTTTCTTCATCTTTGTTTGATCTTCTTGCTATTTGATGATAGAATCAGTTAATTAGTGATATTTTAGCTTGATATTATGAAATGGCTCGTACTTGGCCTAATGTCTTTGCTGGTTTTGGCTTTGCCTAGTTTAGTATATGCCAACTTTGATAGTATTGTGTACAATACTCCGTATGAATACTCCCGGGATCAGATAGACCTTGATTCTCAGATTTTATCTAACATTGCTGATACTGAAACTTTATGACAATCAATACATGGAACAAACAGTAATCGAATTTTACCAAAAAGAAATTGATGTGTATATTGGAATTAACATACTAGACGACAAGTATCAAAACCGACTTGACAAGTACATTGGAATTGCAAGACTACCCAAACGTATTGGGAATCATACTGGAATCTGATCCAATAAGTCATATGTCTGAATCTCAGATAATTGAAATTATTGATCACGTTCAGGAAAATGGAATTCTAGCAAGTGTTGCAAGTACTCCTGAAAACTGGAACAAAATGGAAAATGTCCTTAACAGTGTCGATTTTGTATACTACTATATGTTTGATTATTGGAATGGATTTTCCGCCTCACAATCACTCACAAAGCTTAACTTGTTTTATGAAATGAATCTGAAACGATATGACAAACAATCTGTTTATGAGATTGGTTATCCTGGCAAAGGCAACCAATTGGGCACCGCTAACCCTTCTCCCATAGAACAAAGATTTTTCCTTGATGGATTGTCAAAATTTGAAGGTGACTATATTTTATTTTCATTCGCAGATGAAAAACAAAAAAGTTTCAAATTTGGATTTCCTGGAAATGCAGCTGAACAGTATTTTGGTCTGTTTGAAAATGGAAAAATCAAGTATCATTTAATTGATATTGTAAAACAAAAAGAAATCCCTCTGGAAAATCAATCGATTCCGGGTACTAACATGATAGAATATACTCCAACATTGATTCAAGACAAATCCAAACTAGAACCGATGCGGGAAGTAATGGAGATTGAAATAATCTCCGAACAAGGAAGTGTTGATGTATATTATGATGACAAGCAGAAGCATTTTGCAATAGTCGAACCACTTACAATCTTTTTAGATCTTCCTGATTACGGCAATGTGAAAATAATTGGTGACTCTATCGATTCCATCTCCTTTTTTTCAATCCCCAGCGCTTTGGCACAGTGTGACCCTGATTCTTCAACATGTGTGTATTTGGATGATGTAAATGATTGTGATTACTTGGGATA
>JAOTUX010000175.1 GCA_029863665.1 Candidatus Nitrosopumilus sp. | reverse complement strand
AATTAGGATTTATCTTTCAATTTTCTAATTTACTTGCCGATCTTTCAGTTTTAGAAAATGTGTTGTTGCCTAGACAAATTGGAGGAACTAATCATACTGCTGAAAAAGAAGCTAGAGATTTACTAAAAGCAGTTGGACTTGAAGATCAAATGCATAAACGTGCAAACAAAATTTCAGGTGGACAAGCCCAAAGAGTAGCTATTGCAAGAGGATTAATCAATAAACCTTCGATTGTTTTAGCTGATGAACCTACTGGTAATCTTGATTCTGTAACTTCAGAAACAATTGTTCAATTAATGAAATCTATGGCAAAAAAACTAAATCAAACATTCATTATAGTTACACATGATAGACCGCATTTTGGTGTAGTAGATAAAGTAATTACAATAAAAGATGGTAAGGCTTTTGAAGGTGAACAACCTTCTGAAATGGAGGTTTTTGCATAATGAATTTTAAATTTTTATTGCCATTATTTATTGTTGGATTCATTCCATTTATTTTAGATAATTCTTATGCTCAAATTTCTTCTGGAGGATTTGGTAACTCTCCGTTTGAAAGAGATTTTGGAGATGTAAAATTTCTAGATGCTTATTTTGGAACAATAGATGAAAAATTTGAGATTGGTGCAGGAGACAAGAATGTACCATTTACTGTAATAATGGCAAATGTAGGAACTCAAGATATTACAGGAATAAGAGGTCAGCTTTCATTACCTTTGGGATTTTCAGCCTCAGATGGGCCTAGTTCCATAATCTATGCAGATGCAGATTCTAATTCTCTTGCTGGAGAAAATTTCCATCTAACATTTTTTGTTGATATAGGTGATTATGTTCAAATTCAACAATATCCTGGTACTGTCAAAGTAGATTATTCCAGATTACGTGAATCTGGAGTTCGTACTGCATTTGAGAATTTTGATTTTAAAGTAACTGGAAAAAGTGTCGTAAATCTACGTGCACTAAACCCATTTCTAACATCTTTACAACAAAATCATGTAACAATTGAAATTTCAAATGACGGAACAGCACCAATTTCAAGTGTAGATGTTGGACTACAAAATACACAAAGTGAAAGAGCATCAACAACTCAATCCATTACAAATGTTGAGAATGTTGTAATTCTAAATACTGATTGGGAAATTGGCGAAATTAATCCAAAATCTAAAAAACTTATTGAACTTGATGTATATGTTCCAGAATCTCTAAAAGGTGATACACTTCGTGCACCTCTTGAAATTACTTATTTTAATGCGCATGGTGATAAACATACTATTTCACGAATTGCTGATTTCTATGTTAAAGGCCTAATTGATTTATCCATCTATAATATTGACGTCATTGAATTATCTGGTACACAAATGGTGATTGGGGAAATAATTAATGAAGGAAATGAAGATGGGTTGTTTGGTTTTGTAACTATTAATCCTCGTGGTGATTCAAATATCAAACACAACACTCAATTTATTGATGAGATTGAAATTGATGCTCCTGTTCCATTTAACATTCCTATTGAATTTGAAGGTGAGCCTAAATATGGAGAGCATGATATCACAATCACTGTACGATACAAAGATAGTATTAGAGATGAACTCTTTCTAAATCATGAGAAAACTATTTCTATTGAAAAACCATCAAATGGTGATGAATCTGGCCCTGACTTAACATTGATTATTATTCCAATTATCTTGGCAATAGGAGCTGGAATTTACATAATACGTAGGCGTAAAAAAACAACCCTAACAAACTAGATTAAATTTTAAATCTAAAAATACAAAAATAATATTGTAAGTTGAGATTAACCATTATTGTATTAATTTTGGTTTTAGCTGTAGGACGTACTATTATTTTTCTAGGTTTTTGTCAAACCAAAATTATGTTGGGATTTCTGAAATCTCTAATCAATATGAAAAACTAAAATACAAAGATGACTTAAAGAAAATTAATCTATACCATCAAAAATATTAAAAAATCTAGAACATATAAAAAAATTCTGATGATGTTAATTTAGATCAGATAAATAAAGAAATCAATATAATAAAACAAGTAATTAATGAAAATAAAACAGAACTTGAAGATATAATTCAAAATTTATCACAAATGGAATTTGATACCTAATCTGAAATTCTATATTAAAAAATTTACATAATGTCATACTAAAAATATTATTGAATGTTTATTGGATTTTTTTATTATATATGCTGAATTATTTTCACACTACTCTATTGAATAATTCTACATCTTCTAAATTCATATAGTTTACAAAAAAATCATATTTGTTGGAAACACATCAAAAACTAACCGTTATTGGAGTAATTTTGTTAGTTACAACATTTTTGATTAATTACTATCATCAAGAAGATCATCCTGGTGTAGGATTCAATTATGCATATATTACAGGAATTGCAATGTTGACAGTTTTTGCAATTAGTTTTATCATGTTTACAAAAGGTAGACTTGATGCATAGTTTCTTGTTTGTGATTTTGTGTAAATTTATTTCAAAAAATTTAGTCAACATGTCTACAAATAATATAATCTGATTAAGAGATATTTAGAAATGATTAGTGAATTTGACATACTAATTTCTAAAATAAACCCTGAATATTATCTAAATCTAGTTCATTTTTGGTCTTAGCCTGAACAATTCTAGACCGTAAGATTATAAGCAATTACTGGATCTTGCGATTATGCCCGGGGATGAAATTGAAGTCCCAAAGGAATTGCGAGAATTCATGCTAGAAAAAGCAGAAGAAACCATCCTTGGACAAAAAAACGGTGCAGACAAGCAATATCGCTATGGCAATTTGCACATTAGAGAATATCACGATAAATTTTTAGTTCATACTGACAGAGTTGATCCAAGAGAAAATCCAGTAGGACATTTAGTTCATGATGCACCTGAGGTTTTAATCGGTTTGGCATGTGCAGCTTTTACTGGTTTACAAATTGCAAAAAAACTTCGTAGCAAGAAATCATCTTTAGCTTCTGGTATAGTTTTTCCTATTGTTTTTGGATATATGGGATATGTTGGAACAAAAAAAATTAAAAATTATTTGGAGTAAATCTAGTGTCTGCTGTTAGAACAATTCAAATACTTGTCAAACTCTTGCCGTCAGTTTTAGCGTTACGTAAAGATAGAAAGATTTGGATCAATCAAAAGAAAAACGAAATTGATTTAGAACAATTCAGAAAAAATGCCCGTAAGACCCTTGATGCATTCATTTCACTAGGACCTGTCTACATAAAACTAGGTCAGTGGCTTTCTTCAAGAGCTGATATTTTACCTCAACCATATCTGGAAGAGCTTGCAAAACTGCAAGATAGCGTTCCTGTTGCCCCTTTTGATCAAGTAAAACCGATAATTGAAAAAGATCTTGGTCCAATTGATGAAAAATTTGACGAGATAGATACCAATTCTATTTCTGGTGCATCAATAGGTCAAGTCTATCGGGGTTCAATTTCTGACCAGCAAATTGTTATCAAAGTAAAAAGACCAGGCATTGAAAAAATTGTAGCGGAAGACCTCAAAGTTTTAAAAAAAATTCTCCCATTAGCATTAAGGTTTGTTGATCCAAATTTACGTTATTCAGCAAAGGCTATGCTCTCTCAATTCATTGAAACCGTTTATGAGGAGATGGATTATACCATAGAGTCTAAAAATCTTAAAAAAATTAAAAATGACATGAAAGGAAACAATCAAGTAATTGTACCCTCAGTTTTTGAT
>JAOTUX010000174.1 GCA_029863665.1 Candidatus Nitrosopumilus sp. | reverse complement strand
TATAGCAAATTTCACTTCAGACATTTTCAATTTTTTCACTTTTTAGGTATATAATCTCATGTTTAAATTTGATCAAGTAATTCTTTGGCCCTATCAAGTGAAATTTTCTTTTCTTGGGTCATTTTTTGAACAATTTCATCTATTTGCTCATTAGTAGCTCCTGCTGCTGCAGCGAGATTTCTTGCATGAAGGCGCATGTGTCCTTTTTGAATTCCCTCAGTAGCAAGTGCTCTAATAGCACTATAATTTTGGGCTAAACCAGTAGCAGTCATAACGCATGCAAGTTCTTGTGCTGATGAAATTCCAAGAATTTTAGTGCATATTTTGGCAACAGGATGAACATTTGCAATACCGCCAACAATTCCAACAGAAAGGGGAATTTCCAGTATTCCAATTAGATTGCCGTCATTGTCTTTGCTCCATTTACTAAGAGAACGATATTTGCCAGATTTTGCAGCATATGCATTTGCTGCAGCCTCAATAGCTCTGCTATCCTGACCAATTGCATTTGCAACAGCAATAGTTCCATTCATTATGCCTTTATTGTGAGTTACTGCTCGATAGACATCATTATCGGCAAATTCAAATGCCGAGATTATATTTTTAACAACTTCTTCACCTCCAACTGATTCCTTTTCAAAAACTGCCTTTGCTTTTACAATTCGTCTAGTTGAGTAATTTGATAGTATACGAAGTAATGAACGTCCTCCAGTAATTTTTTCAATTAAAGGTGAAACGGATTCACACATAGTATTAGTAATATTTGCACCCATGGCATCTCCAACATCAATCAATAATTCAACAATAAGCATTTTTCCAGAAGGAGTGTCAATTTCTTTACAAGAGATTTCTTTTGCACCTTTACCCATTTTAGATAAAGTATTACTTTTTGAATTAGCTAATCGGAGAATTTCATCAGATGATTCATTAATTTGTTGAATTGCAAATGCAACATCTACATCTAATATTTGTATTTGACCAATACTGTATGATTCATCTGCTGAAACTTCAAATCCTCCCTTAATTCGTGCAATTTTAGCTCCTTTGGATGCTGCTGCAATCACAGAAGGCTCCTCAATAACCATTGGGATAAGATAGTCTTTTCCATTTATTTTAAAATTCGTTGCAATTCCCAAAGGAAGTGAAAATGTACCAATGGCATTTTCTACCATTTTATCAGCTTTATCATATGAGATTCCTCCATCATTACTTTGTAATAGATCTAATTCATCACTAGAAAGATTAGCAAAATTTGCAATAATATCTAATCTATCTTTTCTTGATTTTTCAAAAAACTTTGAAATGGATGAATCAGGCATTTTATTTCAATATCCTCAATAATTTATCATCTGTACCGTCTGGAAAACCTTTTCCATCAGTATTTGAAGTGATTACGTAAAGACTTCCATCTGGACCTTGTACAACATCACGAACACGACCAATACCGCTAAGAATAGATTTCTGAGAGCTAAGACCTTCTTCAAAATCTATCTGATAAACATTGGCAGATCTCATAGATGCCATTATGAATGGGAATTCAAAATCAATTTTATCTCCAGAATAAAATACGATACCACCAGGCTCTATACTTGGATCATAGCAAAGGACAGCATTTTCAAAATTTACATCTCCAGAACATTGTTGTTCAGGCCAACCATAATTTTTTCCAGGTTGAATTAAGTTAATTTCATCATTTTTTTCAGGTCCAAATTCTGCAACAAACATATTTCCATCATCATCCCAAGTTATCCCTTGAGGATTTCTATGACCTAGAGAATAAACAGGGGAATTATCAAATGGATTATCATCAGGGATGGTTCCATCATCATTTAATCGTAAAATTTTTCCGGATAAAGAATCAAGATCTTGTGGAAGATGAGAGGAATCAGAAACAGTACCAGTTCCAGCATATAGTTTTTCATCAGGTCCAAATTTTAAAAATCCACCATTTGTAAATGATGAACCAGGAATTTTATCAAAAATAGTTTCAGCATCTTGTAATTTATTATTAGACTCAGTAATTCTCAAAATTTTATTCCATAAATTTCCATTTTCATCATATGTCAAAAATACATAGATGTAATGATTATTTGAAAAGTTAGGATGAAGTGTAATTCCTAGCAATCCACCATCAAACACATTAGCAGAACGGAATGTAGCTAAAGGAGACTCTAACAGGTTGCTGTCTTGAATAACTCTAATAAATCCATCTTTTTCTGTTACAAAAATTCTATCATTAGAGACAGCAATTGCGCGAGGTTTGTCAAGGTCTTCTGCTAAAATAGTTACAAAATCATTTTTAGAATTTGAAGTAGGCTCGGGTAATGGAATAGGATCTGACGGAGAAGTTAGAACAAAAGCTGAAAAAATTACCGCACCAATAATTGCAATGATTTGGATTTTCTTATCCACAAAAAGACAATCTTTTCAAATCATATTAATTACTTTCAAAGATTTGATAAAGCGTATATACGGCAGATCTTCATTTATGTATCAGCGGGGTGGGGAAGTCAGACTCTTTAGGGCTAAGTCATCCCGGCGGGCTCATAACCCGCAAATCAGTAGTTCAAATCTACTCCCCGCTACTTAGTTTTGATAAACACAAAACCATGAAATGGACTCATCAAATTTTGTGGATTTGTTAATTATTCCAAGTCTTTGCAACGGTCTTGTAAGATGTCTATGTGCAGATATTTTTGGAATATACAGTTGTTTTCGGATTTTTCTTGGGTTTTTGATAATTATTTTTTTAGAAGATTTTTTGCCACAACGAATACACTGAAATCCTTGATTCTTACCTTTAGATTTCATTTTTTTGTTACATTCTCTACAAAATGGATTTGATATTGAAATATTATTTTCAAGATGAATAATTTCAATAAATTCAAGATTTATGATTCTAGGAAAATTTTTGGAGGCTTTTCTAACTCCACCTCCAACACAAATTTTGTCTCCAGGTATCAAGTTTGCAGCAATAACAGAAATTCCAGTAGGCTTGTAAACAGCACACCAAAATTCATGATCTTTTGAAAAAATTTTAAAGAATACATGTCCACCTTTTACAATTTTTGGGGAATTAGATACAACTCCAGTAATTTTTCCAGAAGCGTAAGGCTTCATTGTTTCTACATTTAATTCATTTTTTAAGTGATCACCAGTTCCTTGATTAGATTTGAAGATCATGTAACCATCTAATTTTTCATTGTTGTTTAGAATTTTTGTGGCACGAACTAGTGAATCTACATTTTCCCCCCTAATACCGTAAAATACAGGGTCAGGGCCATGAGGCATAATTAAAATTCGTTCCTTATTTGTATCAAAACTGTTGAATGTATTTGGAAAAGTTTTTTCCTGCATATTTTTTACATTTTCTGTAGAGAGTTTTCTTTCTTTTCCAAATTTTTTACTTTTGCGATAGCTTAAAAGTTCCAATGTGTGATCATGAAAGTCATATCCTATTGCACCAATAGCTCCAACTAATCCTTGACCATTCCCTTGATAAAAAAATTCAAGGTTATTTTTTTTCACAAATTTTTTTGCATCATCTCTATTAATTAATTGCCACAAAGCAAGATTGCTAAAATTAGTAAATTCAGAAGGAATAGAATCACTTTCAAAGAATACTAAACCAGGATTTGCACCATTTTGAATATCAGAATATTTTAAAACAAGACGTTTGATTTGTTGTTTTACTTTAGAAGGATTCTTAGTTTTTATTTTGATTGAAAC
>JAOTUX010000173.1 GCA_029863665.1 Candidatus Nitrosopumilus sp. | reverse complement strand
TCTAAACCAAATTTTTCATGAATTTCTTGAGCAAACATTTTGCATGACTCAGAATCTCCATGAACCGTCCATACTTTCGGATTTCCCTTGATTTTTTTGATCATAGAGAATAATTCTTTTCTATCTGCATGCCCTGAAAACTCAAACTGCTTTACTTCTGCCATAACATTAAGATCTTTTCCTCTAGTTGAAACTTTTCCTGTCTCTAGTAATTTCTTTCCTGGTGTACCTTCTCCCTGATAAGAAACCAAAGCTATTCCATTTTTACTATCAAAAGATAATTGCTGTAAATAAAACACTGCGTTACCTCCAACTAACATTCCAGCTGGTGATATTACAACACATGGTTCGTTCATTGCACGTTTTCTTTCACCATGATCAGTTATCGCAGTTGCACTTTTAATTGCGTCTGAGAATACTTTAGGGTCTCTAAGGTATTCTGGATGTCTAAACATTATTTCATTTACTTTTAATGCCATACCGTCCATTATGATTTTATGTTTGAAATTTGCACTTCTTAAAATACAAGCAATTTCTTGAGAACGTTCAACTGAAAATGATGGAATAAATAATATTCCTTTTCTATCCATTACTTCGTTTGCAAATTCTATCAGCTGAGACTCTGATTCTTTTCTGGGTTTTTGTTCTGTTTTGGCATAGGTACTTTCAGTAATCAATAAATCAATTTCGCCTATGTCCAAATCCATCTCCCGCAGCATTCTTGAACCATTAGTTTTAATATCTCCTGTATAGAAAAGTCGTTTTTTTTCTGATTCTACTAAAACGGTACTTCCACCAATCACATGTCCTGATTCTCTAAGCTCAAAGGTTACATTATCTTTTTTGATTTTTTGTCCAAACCCAATTTCTTTGGCATTTTTCATCATATTGTTTACTTCTGGTAAGTCAAATGAATGTGAGTTTTTTTCAATTTTTAGCATATCTTCAATCAACAATTTTGATAAATCAAAAGTTGGAGGTGTGGCATAGACATCTGTATTACCACTTACAAAAAGAGATGGAACATTTCCTGAGTGATCAAGATGTGCATGAGAAATTATGATTGCATCTACATCTTTGGGCTTCACATGAAGCGGGTATTGTGGAGGTGTTCCCCTCCTTCCAAACAATACTCCATAATCAAGCAAGAGGTTTGTTCCGTTACAATTAACTAAAAAACCCGATCTACCAACTTCATTTGCAGCTCCTAAAACTTTAACATTCAAGAATTATACTGAATTTCTATCGACCTTAAAACCTTCTTAGGGACAATCAGATCATTATAATTGCTATAGAATCTACAAAAGCTTTAATTAGTGTAAGCTAAGATTCGTTTCTCATGGGAAGAACCTTCGCAGAGTGGTTAGCCTTACAAGATCAAGCAGTCGTCGCTAAAACACGTGCTGGTGACGAAGCAAACAAACCACTGCTTAACCAACTTAACTGGCTTTGGGTTAACAATCTGATGAATCAGAAAGCTGATCTAAATCCTTCTTCTGCTGAATTACTTGACTGGGTTACCTCTGGTCAAATTGATGCAATGAGAAAATAAACGTGAAACCCACGTTATCTTTTGTTTTTTAAATTTTTTTAGTCTAGATTCTGCGCATATAATTTGATCCGATCATTTTCATAACTCTGTTATGAATTTCAATCATGGTTTAAATAGTCATCAAGCAGTGTTAACTTGTAATGCCAATAGCAATACTTCCAGACATTGATGAACAAAGATGTATCGGATGTGCACTATGTGTAGAAATCTGTACAACTCTTGGTCCTGATGTCCTTAGAGTAAAACCTGTTGAAGGCTGGAAGAGAGGTAAAGCATTTGTATTTTATCCAGAGAGATGTATTTCTGATGGTGCATGCATCGGTGTATGCCCAACAAAATCAATCTTTTGGATGAGACCAATGAATTACACTGCTGGACAACCAGTACCTCTTCACAAAAACGGTATCTTCATCAAAGGTTGGGCAGAAGACGCAGCACTATAAGCTGAATCTTTTAGCACATTCTTTTTTCTTATTTTTAATTAAACAAAGGATTTTTTCTTGATTTCTTTTGGTAATGTTTTTACAAAATGTTTCAAGAATCTATCACTCTTATCATAATGTATTTCTGAAAACCTATTGTTGCCAAAGAAATCTTTCCATGTTTTCTCAAATATCGGGAATTCTTTTGGTTCAAAGTCCACTCTAGAAGTTTCATGATGTGCAGCAGGAAAAATATCTGAAATCTCAATTGGAATTAATCCTAATTGTGGATTATATTGGCATACCTGAACTGAATCAAAATCTTTGAATTTTCTTTTTAACCTTAGATATTGATGAGACAGATATCCTGGTTTTGTATTGGATTCTTTGGTGATAACAATTCTTTTCTTCTTTGATTTGAATTTTCTTACCATGTTATGGAATGATTGAACTTCTGGACGAAATTGGTCTTCTTTACTGAATAGAAAAATGGCTCTTTCTTTAAATTTTGGTGTACTTACACTAAGAAATTCAGAATTATTTGTCATTACCTCAATCATTTCAAAAAGTTTAGGATGTGATCTTGCTTTTTTCATTACATATTCCCATAATCTTCCTTCATAGATAGCCTGTTTTACTTTGTCAACTTCAAGCTTTATTGAATGAAGATTATGGATTGCTACTTGATTGATTTTTTCAGTTGATTCAAGCTGGCGTAATTCATTAGGTGTGTACTTTGAACACACTTCACAGTTACATGGAAATACAGTGATGTCTGATAGATAACGTGTGCCGTCTTCTGTGATGTATCTTTGTTGTTTAGCATAAAGCATGTAAGATGCTGAATCAAATGTATCACATCCTAAAGCTATCGCAAATGGTATTGTTAGAGGATGCCCTGCTCCAAAAAGATGTAATGGAATAGACTGTGGCATATTTTTCTTTGCAGCAACAATCATCTGTGCTAATAATCTATATTCATATGACTCCATAAATTCAACCGGACTTCCCAAAGCTAACATTTTAAATCCAATATCTACTAAACTCTTTGTTGATTTTGCAACAAGATCAAAATGTTCTCCACCCTGAATTGGACCAATCCAAATCTGACCATTGTTTTCACTGTTGTCTAGTGTTTCTTTTGAAACCTTGAGAGTTTGTTTAACATATGATCTTGCTTTTTTCAATGGTAATCCAAAACCAGTTGGCTTATCAAGTGGAATTGCAAAATCAGTTAATATCCTCCTTTCAAATTTTGCCATTTCTGGAGGTAAAACTTTGACATCTCCATATTCTAGAACTTGATATCCTCCAGAATCTGTCATGATTGCATGATCAAAATTTATTATTTTGTGAATTCCTTTTTTCACAGCTTTATCTCCATAATTATTTTTTGTAATGTATGCATTTGTAATTACTAGATCAAAACCAATTTCTAGGATTTTTTTTGAGGGGATAGTCTGTTTAACAGGATGGATGACAGGAACATATGCTGGCGTCTCAATTTTCCCATGATTGGTCTGTATAGTTCCAATCCTTCCTGCTAAATCTGTTTTAAAAATTTCAAACAACTAACTATCCAAACTTAAGGGTGTTATTTAATTAATCAACAAAAAATTTTTTTAAATCATTATTTTTTGTTACTAGATCAAACCAATCTACTATTTCATTACCTTTATTATCGGAAATTATAGTCATGATTTTTTTTACTGTTCCTTGAATATCTTTTCCACTATTGTTTATCTGAAATGTTTTTTCATGAAATTTACTTATTGAA
>JAOTUX010000001.1 GCA_029863665.1 Candidatus Nitrosopumilus sp. | reverse complement strand
TCTGTTTTACTAATCCATCTAACTGCCCAATCTCAGTATCTTTCTGTTTTACTAATCCATCTAACTGCCCAATCTCAGTATCTTTCTGTTTTACTAATCCATCTAACTGCCCAATCTCAGTATCTTTCTGTTTTACTAATCCATCTAACTGCCCAATCTCAGTATCTTTGGAATTTATTATAAGATTAATTCGTTTGAGATATTCTTCTTTTTTGGTAAATACTTCATTGTTCTTATCCACAAGAAAACTTGATTGAATTTCTATATCGATAGATTTTTTTGATGCAATACCAATGAAAAATTTTGATTCTTTTGTAGTCTTTTTTCCTTGATCATATCTTTCATTTTTTCTTTCTATAACATACTCTTTGATTTTGAGATTAGATTCTGATCGTATGTTTGAATCCAACGTTAGGTTTTGTCCAAGAATACTAACATTTGAAAAATAGTTCTCCAATAAATCTTTGAATTCATTATAAATTAATTCTTTTTTATGAAAGGGACTTCTTTCATCGTCTGTAAAAAAATCTTTGTTTGGAGTAGATATAATTAAGATTCCATTTGGATCCAGAAGTCTATTTATCTCACTTAACAGACTATCTTGTAGTTCTATATGTTCCAGAGCTTCAAAACAAACGATAAGGTCAAATTTTTTGTCTTTAATAGGAACTGCAGTAATATCCCCATCAAGAAATATTAGATTATTTTTTAGGTATGAATTTTTGGCATGGTTTATGGTATCTGAATTATTATCAATTCCAACAACCTTGCTAGCAGTATCTGCTAAAATAAAACTACCATATCCCTCCCCACAGGCAAGATCTAATACCGATTTATTTTTTGAAAATTCTTTAGCAAAATAATATCTATGCAAATGTTCATAATGAATTTCTCCTACCTCCATCCAGGGGAGAAATCTTTCGCCTGTCCAATTCAACATAATCTTCTTGGCATCCATATTATTTGAATAAATCCGTTCTTAGTTATTTGGCTATTATTATTATCCGGTCATGAGTTGCATATTGTTCATACGAATTTGGAAAAGGCTCAATTTGCTCTAATTCAGTAAACCCTACCTCTCTTAACATGGTAAAAAGTCCCGATTTATTGGGAATAAAACTTAATCCTGTGATGGATGCAGTAATGTTTTCTTCAATATCATTTTCTTTAATTATTGCAATGATATCTTTTGTTTGTTTATCAAAACCAGTACAACCAAAACCTAGGTCTACATTAGAGTCGTATCTATTGACTTGAGTATCTATAATACATATGCCTTTAGTTAAACTCCTAATTTTTCGTAATATCAGCATAGGATTCTCCACATGATATAACAAACCAAGAACAAAAACTAGGTCAAAGTCACCTAATTCATCATTTATTTTCTCAACATCCTCCACAAAAAATGATGTGTTCTCAACTTTCATAAATTTTTTAATAAAATTGGCTTTATCGATATTAATTTCTCTGGCATCAAAGCCAATTACTTCTTTTATTCCTTTTTTTGCTAATTCAAATGAATAAAATCCTTCATTACAAGCTATATCTAAACATCGTAAATTATCCCATCTCTTAATAATATTATCAAGTTTGGAAAATATCATTTTTTTTCTGGTATCGTGAACTTTTTGGAATTCTTCTGAAATAAGTGGAGTACTGACATCTTCGGCTAATTCAAATTTGTACATCCATTTGCCAAATTTTTCTATACTTTTTTTTAAACTCTCATTACTCATTAAATACCCTTTTTGATTATTATCGCTAATAATAAACTTCATTTTATTTTAATCAAAAAACGAAATTTAAATTATTTATTAAATAATGATAAATTAAATCTAAAGATTACAACAACTTTATTTATATCCTAAATTCTTTAACTGTTTGCCAATAATATTCATCATTAAATCTTGTTCTTCCTTGCTAAAGCTTTCCTTCCAATTTCCTGGAGAAGCTTTTCTAGTTATTTTTCCAATACCTTTTTTATCCGCTGGAATATTTTTGAAATTATATTTGTCAACAATCTTCCTCAGCTCTTCAGGTGATATTTTTATTTCAATAAATCTATAAATTTTTTGTAATTCATTAATGGTATCTTTTTTTAACTTTTCATACTGTATTTCTAATTTATTTTCATCAGGATGTTTTTGAAAGGCTTTTAAAATAATATTTATTGTGTTTACCCAAATTAAACATAATTCTGTCAAAGCTTTTTTATTTTCATTATCATCCTGTGGCCAATTTTGTAAATTGTAGGAATTTGTTGCCCATCCATCTTTTTTCATTGAGTCAACTCTAGAATCTATTACATCTCTCCCATCTCTTTTTAAAAAAATAAATTTTGATTTTGGTAATGTTTCAGAAATAATATCTGATGCCAAAGATCCATTTGGTTCCTTAATAATTATTGGCTGATTGTAGTCTTTGAATTGGGCAAAAATTCTATTTAAAATTAACTTCCTTAAATGATATTTCCAAGTTTCTTTATATCTATTCGAGAAAAAATAATCTATTTCATTTTGAAAAAGATCTTTTGACCTAGATTTTGTTTCACTTCTAAAATATATATGTCCCAGATGCATACCAATTAAAGGTTCATTGAGGGAATGAGTTTCGTGGGATAGTAATTGTGTACCTAACCAAGATGTTCCGCTTCTAGGTGCTCCAAAAATCCAGACTAATTTTTCTTCAAGCTTATTTTCTTCATCATAGGTTAAAACTTTGTTTAATGGAAGTTGATAGTTTTCTGGCACATCATAATCTTCCAATAGTGAATCATCAAATTCATAATTTATTAAATTAGGATTTAGTATACTAGCCTTAAAAGCCGATTTGAATGGAACTTCTTTATTTATTCTATAAATGAATTTGACGTATTGAAAATTTTTTGGAGTCTTGAAAACAAAACTTAAATGTATTTTATTTTCTGAAATTTTTTCTAACCATCTTATCCGTCTATCTATTTCTTCATCTTTTTCATTGAATAATATGACTCCAAAATAAGCACAAAATGGCTCACCCAAATATTTTTGGACTTTGGTAATTATCCGATAAGTTTTTTCAGTCTTTAGAAGAATCTTTTCAGATGAATTGGCAAAAGATTCTTCTTTTGAAATTTGAATATCTATAAATTCCAATATTGTAGTTTGTTCTCACCTGTTTATGAAACATACTAACCGTTATCACTTTATTCTAAAATAATTAAAAATAAAAATGAAGTGTTCTAAACTAACAATTTCCGATACATATATCGCTGCCATCACTTGATGTTATGGATCCAGCTAGCTTAAGATCTCCACTAACTTTAACATTGCCGATTACATCTAAGGCTTCGGCTGGAGCTAATTGACCTCCAATTCCAACATTTCCAGTAATCATGCTGATGGCAAATGGAACTGAACCACCTACGATTGCAAAGTCCATTCTTTGACCATTTGGAATCAAACGAAGATGCATTTCTTGAAGTGTGTCAATATCAAATAATTTGATTAGTGAAGAACTACCACTATTTTGCACTACTATAGCTGAAGGCAGTCCACCGCTTTTCTGAACTGTGGCACTTCCGCCTATTACCTTGAATTCGTCGTTAACAAAAACAACTTCATTAAAGGTTGCAGCCATTACATTTCCAAAAGTGATCCCGCCTATAGTTATCAACAGAATAGATAAAATCACGTATTTCATGCTTTTTTAATAAAATTGACCTATTAATGCTTTTCTCTTAAATGCATTTCTTTTTAATAATACTTCAATATCCTAAAGGTCTCCCTTAGGGAAGAGTAACATTTTGTTCCTTTAGAGAACAATTAAAATCAATAATATATTTAGATAAATTTCCTACCCAAATTTTTGTTACGCTACAATTTTCAGTATTGTTAAAAATTGTAAACACAGAATTTTCAAATCCAACACTATATCCTTTTTCAAAAACTTCAGCATATTCTATCAATTTTTCTTGTTCCAAAAATTCTAATAAATAAAATTGGAGGATAATAAACAAAATACCTGAAATACCTATGATGATGATTATTTTCTTTTCTTTTTTTGGAAGAATCAACTAACGACTCAATAGTTGATTAATAATTAAATTTTTTTAATTATAAAATAAAATTTGGAGTATACGTCTAAACCTCCTTCCAAATTTCTATTTTTATTTTCTTAAAAACAAAAATTTCAATAACCAAACTGCTTTAACTTTTTCCCCATTATCTCATTAATAACAATTTTTTCTTCTTCAGAAAAATTGGTATTCCAGTTTCCAGGATTTGCAGATCGTATCACTCTGCCCTTACCTTTTATTTCCTTTGGCAAATTCTCGTAACTTTGATCTTCGACAATTTTTTTTAATATATTATTTGGAATATCAATTTCAAGAAACTTATAGATCTTCTTCAATTCATCAAAAGTATTTTTACGCAAGTTTTCATATTTTAACTTTATTTTGTTTTCTTTTGGGTGTTGTTCAAATGCATTTTCTAAAACATCCATTAATTTTACCCATAATTTGCATTGAAATTTTATTTCCTCTAGTCTGTGGTTTGGATTTAATGGAGTATAACCATAATTCTTAATTGCCCACGATTTTTTTTTTAAGGAGTCAAGTTTTGAATCTGTTGTATCTCTTCCATCTCGTATTAAAAAAATAATTTTAGAATTTGTTAAACATTGAGTGATAATATCTATTCCCATACTTCCATTAGGTTCTTTGATAATAATTTTTTGAGTTAAATTCTGAAATTGGGAATAAATTCTATTGATTATTAATTTTCTAAGGTAATATCTCCACGTTTCACTATATTGTTTTGAGAAAAAATAGTCAGGTTCTTTTTCAAATAAATCAATGTGTCTTACCATTTGTTTTTTTATTCGTGGTTGTCTAATTCCCAAATGAAGTCCAATTTGTGGTTCATTCATAGACAAGGTGTCATATGATAATAATTTGGTGCCAAACCAAGACGTTCCACTTCGGGGAGGTCCAATGATCCAAACCAGATTCTTCTCTAATTGATCTTCTTCTTCTTTAGTTAATTCCTTTTGAAATGGAATAAGAAAATCATTTGTAAATACGAAGTCATCTGGGGTGGTAATATCCACGTGTGTTAAACTTTTTTCTAAACCATCAACTTGCAAATGGATATTAGTCTTAACTGGAGTTTCTATGTTTGCTCTTAAAATTGGTATCATTTTTTTACTTTCTTTTGGAGGTGAAAAAATGAGCGACTTTGAATATTGTTTACCTGAGAAATCATTTAACCAATTAATCACTCTGGACACTTCACTATTATTTTCATTTAGGAAAACGACCCCAAAATATACAGCATATGGTTTACCCAAAAAACCCTTAATTTCAATCGTAAGTTTATATTTTATTCCTAATTCTACAGTATTTTTTTCAAAATTTTTTGAAAATTTTTCGTCAGGAGTTATCGAGATATCTAACAATAATTTTTATGCCTAAACTCTATTAAATTAAGATTCTCAAATAACCTTAAAAATTAAACAAAAGCATGAAACACACCAGTAAAATTACTAATTTTTTTATCTTCACTTATCTCCATAAATCTAGAGATTTCTTTAATAGTAGAAAAATTAGCTTTTTCTAGCATTTTCTCAATGCAAAGCATAGTGGGTTGCCAATAACTTAGAATTGAACCGTCAACTCCCGGCTTCCCTAAAAAGTACGCAATTGGTTCGTCTGTAAATTTGGGATTTTTTAGGACTGAATTACACAAAATGACCTGATCCTTTGCGACTTGTTTTATTTTTTGAATTGCCTGGAACATATCACTTACATGAATAATGACATTACTACAAAAAACCAGATCAAATTTTCCAAAACTTTCATCGATTGTAAATAGATCTTTTGTTAAAAATTCTACATTAGCTCCCATCAATTTATTTGCGGCTTGTTGTAATTTATTGGGTTTAATATCTATCGCTACGATTTTACTAGCACCTCTTTTGCTAAATTCAAAAGAGAAGTATCCTGAACCCGGTCCAATCTCCAATATCGATTTTCCAGATAAATTCTCTGGAATTTGGAAATGTTCCAGATATTTACTCATATCCCAAATTCCGTTTAGAACTGTCCCATCAGGAAACGTTAATTTATGATATGACCATCCATTTTGATTTGTATCCTCAATTATTTTACGAGAATCCATTTTTTTTAAATAATTTTTCCATTACTTAAAGGTAGATTTCTATTTGAAGAAAATCAAAACTTAATTTTTAGAGATATCCTCATCACCGATAATTTCTTTATGTTTTTCAATTACTTCTTTGGGATTTCCCAACATTATCATTTTCCCATGACGTAATAATAAAATACGATCACAAAGTTTTGCCATTGCATCAAGATTATGAGAAACATAAAGAATTGTTTTTTTGTTTTTCTTAAAAGCATAAAATGCAGCATAGCTTTTCTTCCTGAAAGAATAATCTCCTACAGATAATATTTCATCAACTAATAAAATATCTGGATTTATTTGAATGGCGGTTGCAAAGGCCAATCTAGCTCTCATTCCAGAAGAATAGTGTTTTAATTTCATATTTTCAAATTCTTTCAACTCTGAAAATTCGAGTATTTCATCTACCTTTGATTTTATTTTGGACTTTGATAAACCACTTAACATCCCAGATAATACAATATTTTCTTTTGCTACAAGTTCAGCATTAAAACCAGTTCCAATATTCAACAACGGTGCCATCCTTCCATTTATGGTAATTTTTCCTTGGTTTTGATGGTAAATCCCAGCAATGGTTCTAAGAAGAGTGGTTTTTCCGCTTCCATTATTCCCAATTATTCCAAATATCTCTCCTTGAGGTACTCTAAATGAAATATTCTCAAGTGCAACAAATTTGTCGTTCTTTTTCGGTAACACCTTATTTTTATCAGGACCAAATTTTCCTTTGGATTTGATCGAGTCAAATATCTTTGAAACATTTTCTAAAATTAATGAATCCATTTTACATCTTCTCCAAAATATTTTTTTCCAATTTATTGAAGACCATTTTTCCTACAAAAAATATTCCGAAAATCCAAGCTGAAACATATAACCAATCATCTATGTGAGGAATCTCTCCAAAAATTACTTTATGAGCTATTTCTACCAGCTGCCCTAGGGGATTTATATTATGAATATCCAAAAGGATTCCACTTGCCTCATCTATATACCAAAAAATTGGTGTGATAAAAAATAAAGCCATTACAATTATTCCCCATAATGGTTGAACATCTCGGGTGAATGCATTTATCACAGATAAGAAATAGGAAACGCCTAAAATTAGAAAAAATAACAAAAACAAAACTATTGGTAACAAAATAATAGTTGCCTCGGGAATAAATTCAACGAACGGCATAAATCCTAAGAATACAGCGACTTCCACCAACAATAACAATGAAGCTGTAACAGTAGTTGTCACTGGAAATAATTCTCGTTTAATATTAATTGAAGATAGAATTGAAATATTTTCCCTTAAACTCATCATTCCTCCCTGCGTCCCCCTTGCAAACGTATGGTGTAAGATTATACCAATTAACAAATAGATTGCAAAGTCCTCTTTATTTGATGTTCGAATTCCAGTAAACACAACGTACAATAAAACAAAAAGCAATAATGGTTCCAAGGCTGTCCAAAAAAGTCCTAGATAGGTTCCTTTGTATCTAATCTTGATATTCATTAAGGCAAAATTAAAAACAAGTGATCTTTTCCCCCAAAGTCCAATTAATGGAAAATCATCTTTAGACAATTGATTGATTTTCTGACTATGACATTTTTATCTTTGCCAGGAATCTAGGCGTGTTTTAAAAAATTAAGAATAAAATTTTAGATTTTTATTCAAATTAAAATATATTTTTTAAACAATTTTGGATCGATAAGACATATTTAACATATTTTGAATCTTTATCTATATGCCTTTTAAATTTAAGAAATTAGAGATACCTGAAGTAATTTTAGTAGAGGCAAAGTCGTTTCCAGATGAACGAGGAATTTTTCTTGAAGGTTTTAAAGAATCAGATTTTCTTGCAAATGGTATTAACACAAAATTTGTACAGGATAATATCTCTCATTCATTTAAGGATGTTTTAAGAGGATTGCATTATCAAAAAAATCCAAAAGCACAAGCAAAACTGGTAACTGCAATTACAGGTGAAATTGTTGACATAGCAGTGGACATACGTCAAGGTTCTCCTACTTTTGGAAAGTGGGTATCTGAAATTCTTTCAGACAAAAACCATAAATCCCTTTACATTCCAGAGGGTTTTGCTCATGGTTTTTGTGTGATAAGTAATGAGGCAGACGTAATTTACAAGGTAAATAAAGAATATTCTTCAGAAAATGAAAGGGGAATTATCTGGAATGATCCTTTTTTAGCAATAGAGTGGCCAATTGACAATCCAATTTTGGCAAAAAAGGATTTAGAACTACCCAGTCTAAATAACATTGATAACAATTTCTCCTACAAGTAACAGTACTTCACTAGAGTTAAATTGGAATTTAAAATTTTTTAGGTATGAAAATTCTCGTTTGTGGAGGTGCAGGATTTATTGGAAGTGCATTTATCAAAAACTATTTGAAAAATAATCCTACTCATAAAATTAAAAATCTTGATAGCCTTACCATCGGATCTAATCTAGATAATCTCAAAGAAATTAAAAACAATTCAAACTATGAATTCATAAAAGATGATATTAAAAATCAAGAGGTTATAGAAAAAATAACCAAAGATGTTGATGTAGTTGTAAATTTTGCAGCAGAATCTCACGTAGATAGGAGTATTGCCAACCCTCAACCCTTTATTGAAACTAATATTTTGGGAACATATTCTATACTTGAGGCAATTAGAAAACATGACAAACAATTCATCCATATATCAACTGATGAAATTTATGGGGATGCTCATGGAAAATCATCATTTGATGAGGATTCCCAGATAAATCCCAGCAACCCATATGCTGCAACAAAGGCTGCAGCTGATCATTTGGTGGCATCATACCATCGAACATATGGAATTAATTGCATCACTACTAGGTGCACTAACAACTTTGGCCCAAATCAATTTCCAGAAAAATTAATCCCAAAAACAATAATTCGTTCAATTAAAGATCTCAAGGTCCCTCTTTATGGGGATGGACAACAGATTAGGAGCTGGATTTACGTTTATGATCATGTTCAGGCAATAGAATCACTAATTTCAAAGGGAAAATCAGGCCAAGTGTACAATATCACAGCATATGAGGAAATTACAAACAAAAGCATTGTTGAGAAAATCCTAAAAATTTTGGAAAAGTCAAATGACATGGTAGAATACGTAGGCGACAGACCAGGACATGATAAACGATATTCTATTGATTGCTCTAAAATAGAAAGAGATGTTGGGTGGAAACCAACTTTCTCATTTGATTCTGCCTTGGAAAATACCATTCAATGGTATCTTGATAATCAAGATTGGTGGGAACCACTTGTGGATGAAACTACCCTACATCCCCAACCTTGGACCTTAAACTGGAAATGAAGTTTCTAGTAACAGGCTCTGCAGGACTAGTAGGACAAAATGTTGTACGTGATCTAGTAAAGAAGAATCAAGAAGTTTTTTCAGTTTACCATAATGATAGACCAGTTGATGGAACTCCAATAAACTTAGATCTTACCGATCTTGAAAAAATAAAACATACTATGCAGGACATAAAACCAGATATTGTAATTCATCTTGCTGCCATGACAAATGTTGATCTTTGTGAAACAGAACAAGAACTAGCTCACACAATAAATGTAAAATCCACTGAAACCCTAGCAAAACAAGCTGCAAAATCAAAGGCATTTTTTGTCTATATTTCAACTGATTATGTATTTGATGGTAAAGAGGGTATGAAAAAAGAAGATGATATTCCTAATCCGTTAGGATATTACGGAAAAACAAAACTGGAAGGCGAGATGGTGTTAAACAATCTTGCATCAAATTGGGCGATTGCAAGAACTAGTACGCCATTTGGACTACATCCAAAAAAGAAAAGCTTTCCATTATGGGTTAAAGAAAGTCTAGAATCAAAAAAAGAAATTAATGTATTAACAGATCAATTTACTTCACCTACATATGTTCCAAACTTATCTAAAATGATAATTGAAGTTGCAACAAAACAAATCAATGGAATAATCCATCTTGCAGGAGCATCTCGGATATCTAGATATGAATTGGCATCAATGATTGCAGAAAAATTAAACCTTGATAAGAAATTACTTTTAAAGGCAAAAACAGAAGAAATGAATTGGAAGGCCAAAAGGCCAAAAGATTCTTCTCTTGATGTATCAAAGGCAACTGAAATTCTAGACGAAAAACCGCAGGCTATAGAGCAAAGTATACCCCTATTCCTAGATGAGATTACAAATTAACCATCGTTTTATATTGGATTTATTTTTTTTAAAAAGAATTGAAAGGTATCATTCTTCACGGAGGACATGGGACAAGACTTAGGCCACTAACACACACTGGACCAAAACAATTACTGCCAATTGCAAACAAAGCAATGTCCCAATATGCCCTAGAGGATTTAAAGAAAGCAGGTGCCACTGAGATTGGAATAATAATTGGAGATGTATATCCTGAAAAAGTCAAGGAGTATTATGGAAATGGAGAAAAGTTTGGGGTAACAATTACCTATATTTATCAAGATAAACCTAAAGGAATTTCACACGCTATTCGATTATGCAAGGATTTTATCGGAAATGAAAAATTTATTGTATATTTAGGTGATAATGTATTAAGGAAAAATCTTATAGACTACACAAAAAAATTTGAAGCTTCGGATTCAGATGCAATGATTTTGCTGTGTGAGGTTGGTGAACCTAGAAGGTTTGGAATTGCAGAACTTGACAAAGATAATCCAGGAAAAATAAAAAAAATTATGGAAAAACCAAAAGATCCACCATCCAATCTTGCAGTAATTGGAATCTACTTTCTTACTCCTAAAATTTTTGATATTATTGATAATCTAAAACCATCATGGCGAGGGGAGCTTGAAATAACTGATGCACTTGATATGCTAATGAATCAAGGAAATAAAATTGAATACGATACCGTAACTGGCTGGTGGAAAGACACTGGAACCCCTGAGGATATAATCCATGCAAACAAGTTGGTTTTGGATTCGATAGGTACTGAAAATCAGTTTTTAATTGATGATGACTCTGAAATTAAAGGCAATATTGTAATTGGCAAAGGAACAGAAATATCTAGAGACTCTTTTGTTACTGGCCCTGCAATAATTGGTAAAAACTGTAAAATTGGACCTGCAGTAAGATTAGGACCTTACGTTTCTGTTGGGGATAACTGTATACTGAAAAATTGCAATCTAGAGGAATCAATAATAATGGAGGATTGCAAAATTAATGCCAAAATTGACTTGTCATCAAGTATTGTTGCTCATTCCTCAGAGATTGAAGATAACGACGTTCCAAAGAAACAACAATTCTTGCTTGGTGAACGATCCTGTCTAAAAATTTAAACCAAGAAATTTCCTTTTATAGAAAAAAATAACTAGATAGAAATTTGAAAAACTAGGTTTCAATAAAAAATATTTAGTTTTGAATATGAGTTACTTTTTTACCTTAATTTTGCTACAACCTTGACTATCTCTTTTAATAAAATAAAAATTTCCCCCGAAATTAATTGAAACTTAATGTTTTGAGTCCCAATCACGTTTGTTACAGCTAACACAGAACAAATTAAGCTCTGGTTGTTCTTTATAACAATACTTACACATTGTTCTTTGTACTAATGCCACTATCGCCACTAAAATCATTCTAAAAAAAAACACTATTAAACATAACTTACTGTAACATTATTTTTGATACAAAATTAAAGTTATATTTAGAACTACAAGGTTTTCTTTTTCAACAAATTTTTTTTCCGATCTGATTATAGCAACACTCGATCATAGTTTATCTCTCAATTATTTACCTAAAAAGATCAAAATTAAAATGAAAAATTCTATTATGGAATTTTCTTCTTTTCAAAAATTTCCGATCTTAATTTTGAAATTCATTTTAAATTAATCTTAACTCGATTTAATTTTAAGCGTAAATTTTGCTTAAAGATACACAAACACTTTACATATTGGTATTAAATGAATACTTGATACATTGAAACTAGCTTGTATTCCAGCATATAATGAGGAAAATTCTATATCTGAGATAGTTTCAAAGTCACTACCACACGTTGACAGAGTAGTTGTATGTGATGATGGATCCACTGATAGTACTGCAAAATTAGCCCGTGATGCAGGTGCAATTGTAATTTCTCAACAAAACCAAGGGTATGGTGCTGCCATTTCTTCGTTGTTTGAGTATGCACGAAAAGAAAATGCTCAAATCATGGTTACACTTGATGGCGATGGCCAACATAATCCAAATCAAATTCCACTACTAGTTGATGCAATCATTACACATAATGTGGATGTGGTAATTGGTTCTAGATTCTTGGATGAAAATACTAAAGCATCTACATACCGAAAAACAGGAATCAAAATAATAACATCTGCATCAAATTATGGGACAAACTTTAAGGTATCTGATTCTCAATCTGGATTTCGTGCATACTCCAAGGATGCAATTGATGCAATTCATCCAACAGAACAAGGAATGTCAGTATCCACTGAAATTTTACTAAAAATTTCAAACAAGGGACTATCTATCGCTGAGGTTCCAATCACAATATCTTATGAAGGAGATACTTCAGAACAAAATCCAGTATCTCATGGAGTTGGAGTTTTGATGAACACAATAAAATATGTCTCAATTAAACATCCATTACAATTCTATGGTATTCCAGGATTGGGTTTAATTATTGTTGGATTAATTTTAGGTGGAGTATTTTTAGAGGGTTACTTGAATGATCAGACAATATTTTATGGATCTCTTTTAGGATCAATTATTTTGTTTTTGTTAGGTGCAATTCTTTCAGTTACTGCAATAATTTTATTTTCTATGGCCAATCTAATTAGAGATAGATATTAAAATTGAAAAAACTATTCAAGACAAATTTTTTCAGTTCTAAAAATTGAAATTATTTTTCTAATATTTTTTTAGATTCTAATAATTGGATTTGTTTTGGATGAAAGATAAAAAACACAATGATGATGCCTATCTATTAAACATTCCAAAATTAGATATTCCCTATGCAGAGTATAGGTAATGACAAGTATCGGGGAAAGGCAGATTAGGACCAAGTTTAATCTGACATTCTTTATAATTTTCTAAACACTTTCGAAATTAAATTCAGTTAATTGATGTTTAGTTTTCTTCGGAGGTATTGAATTTTATATTTAATTTTTAGAACAAACTATACACAATGAAAGTAGCACTAGTCTTAGTTTTTTTAATAATTTCAGCTCCTAACGTCTTTGCAATGACGGTTCAAGATCCAGAATTGGTCGTGGAAGAATATGCCACAGGACTTTCATTACCAACCTCAATTTCCTTTATTGATTCTGATATTCTTGTCTTGCAAAAAAATGATGGAAAAGTACGTTTGATTCGCGATGGTATTCTTCAAAATAATACGGTTCTGGACCTTTCTGTAAGTAACAATTCAGAGAGAGGTTTGTTGGGAATTGAAAGTGTAGGAAATAATGTCTACTTGTTTTTTACCGAGTCTTTAATTGACGGAGGAAGCCCACTTGGAAATCGTATTTACAAGTATTCTTGGAACGGAACCGATTTAATCAATCCAAGTTTAATTAAAGACCTACCAGTGACTCCAGGGCCAAACCATAATGGTGGAATTTTAGCAAAAGATCTTGATGATAATATTTTTGCAATTATTGGTGATCTTAATAGAAATGGAGTATTGCAGAATTTTCCTTCAGGTAATCCAGATGATACAAGTGTAATATTACCTATTGATCCTTCTGGACCAATCCATGCAATGGGGATAAGAAATAGTTTTGGTCTTACCATTGATCCTGTAACGGGAAACATGTGGGATACTGAAAATGGACCATCAACCTTTGATGAAATTAATATGATCTCTCCTAATTTCAATAGTGGGTGGGAGACCATAATGGGACCAGCAACACAACAACAGATTGATTCACTTCCTGGATTCGAAAGTTTTGTTTACAGCGACCCAGAATTTAGCTGGGAAAATACCGTTGCTCCAACTTCTATTTTGTTTCCTGATACTATATCCTTTACAAATTATTCTGATAGCGTATTTGTAGGTGACTGCAATAATGGAATACTTTACAAATTTACGCTAAATCAATCTCGTGATTCTTTTGTATTTATTGATCCTACTTTAACTGATCTAGTATTAAATATGACAGATAATTCTGCAGAAATTGAATTTGGTAATGGGTTTGGATGTATTACAGACATTGAAATGGGACCTGATAATTTTTTGTATATATCATCATTAACCCACGGTAAAATTTATCGGATATTACCTGCAAATGCATGTATTGTTCCAAATTCTGGAGATTTAATAATTACATCTTCATGTACAATATATTCAGGTATTATTCCAAGAAATATCTTGGTCCAAAATAATTCTATTCTTACAATCCCATCTGGTTTAACTCTAGATGTTGATTTTTCTCAGTTTAATATTACAATTAATTTTGGAAGTGGAGTTTTAATCAAATCAGGAGGAACCATAAATTAGAATTAAATCCCATTAATGTTTCAATAATTTTATTTTCTATGGCCAATCTAATTCGAGATAGATATTAAAATTAAGAGATATTTCTAAAAAATCTCGATTACTAAAATTTAATTTCACTAAAATTATTTTAACATTTGAAGTTCTATGGAAATTTTTTAATAAAAATTGTAACATTATTTTTTTACAAAATCACAATCAAGATACTTTAAGATTACCAGAGAATTCTTCTAACTGGTTAAGTATAGTGGTTGGATATTTTTTTTATTGATTTCTCTAAAGACAATATTTGTAATCTCTGTTCTAATTTCTGGTGTAATATTTACTCCTTCATACTCTTTTGCACAAAGTAACCAAAATGATGATTCTTTATTATCATTTTTTGAAATTTTAAGACAGATTTTCTCTTTTGAAGGAGGACAATCAAATTCAATACCTGAGTTTAGAGAGTCAACAATAATTCAAAGTAGCGGAACTTCCTCTACTGAAAATAATATTGCACCGGTAGCTAATGCAGGTCCTGATCAAACTGTTTTAGAATTTACAACTGTAATCCTTGATGGCTCAAGCAGCACTGACGTAGATGGAACTATTCAATCGTATTTGTGGACTCAGGTATCAGATCCTATAGTTGAGCTTTCTTCAAACTCGGTAGCTAATCCAACATTTGAAGCACCTAAAGTCCAATCAGAGGACATTGTTATTCGATTTAGTTTAAAGGTTACAGATGATGCTGGTGATTTTTCAACTGATGATGTAGACATTACAGTAAAAAATGTAAAAACACCTCCATCAGCTAATGCAGGTCCTGATCAAACTGTTTTAGAATTTACAACTGTAACCCTTGATGGTTCAAGCAGCACAGATACTAATGGAGACATTAAATTATTTGAATGGTCTCAAACCGACGGTCCACAAGTAATTCTGTCTTCATTAACTGCTGTCAGTCCAACCTTTACTGCTCCTGATGTGGATTCGAATGTTGTATTAATTTTCAATCTAAAAGTTACCGACGATGACGGTGATATGGATGATGATAACGTAAACGTAACAGTGGAGGATTCTAATGATGGCGATAATAATGGTGATGACAATAACGACAAGGATGATGACAATAATGATGACAAGGATGATGACAAGGATGATGACAATAATGACGACAATAACGACAAGGATGATGACAATAACGACAAGGATGATGACAATAATGACAAGGATGATGACAATAATGACAAGGATGATGACAATAATGACAAGGATGATGACAATAATGACAAGGATGATGACAATAACAACAAGGATGATGATGACAATAAAGGAAACAAAGTAACTATCTGTCACAGACCTCCAGGAAATCCAAGCAATTCTCATACTATTACGGTTGGAGCATCAGCAGCTAATGCTCATTTGAGACATGGTGATAGCTTGGGTGAATGTGATGAATTAAAATCAGATGATGACCACAATGATGACCACAATGATGACCACAATGATGACCACAATGATGACCACAATGATGACCACAATGATGACCACAATGATGACCACAATGAT
>JAOTUX010000172.1 GCA_029863665.1 Candidatus Nitrosopumilus sp. | reverse complement strand
TTGCGAAGTATGCATTTGAGACTTCAATGCAAAGAAACTCTAAGAAAAAAGTAACATGTGTTCACAAATCAAATGTGATGCGAATTACTGATGGATTGTTTGCAAAATCTTGTACTGAGATATCAAAAGACTATCCTGAAATTACATTTGAGCAGATGTATGTGGATGCATGTGCCATGAATTTGATTCGCCAACCAGAAGAATTTGATGTTATAGTTACAACAAACTTGTTTGGTGATATTCTCTCTGATGAATCCTCTCAAGTTGTTGGTGGATTAGGTATGGCACCAGCTGCTAATCTTGGAGATAACTTTGCATTGTTTGAGCCTGTTCATGGAGCTGCATTTGATATTGCAGGACAAAATATTGCCAATCCATCATCCTTTTTACTCTCCATCAAAATGATGCTTGATTGGCTTGGTACAAAACATAATGATTCAAAATGTTTTGAAGTTGCCCAAAATCTGGAATCTACAATTTTTGATTTGGTAAAATCTGGTGTTAAAACCAAAGACATTGGAGGAGATAAAACCACATCTGAATTTACAAAACACATTTCAGATAATCTTTAAAAATAAAATTCTCTGTGTTATTAAAAACTGATTAACGATTACCAAAAGTGGTATCCATTTCCGGAAAGTGACTATGAGCATTATATGCGTGCATTAGGATGATGGAACATGACTAGAAGAATTACAATGATGATTGATGATGATTTAGATAAGAAAATAAGATTGTTGCAAGCAATAATGATTCAAAAAGAGAATAAATCAATTAGTTATTCATTTGTTCTAACGTCAACATTGAAAAAAGCACTGAAATAAACCATTTCATAATTATTTTTGCATTGATCCAACTCTCTCCAATATGTTTGCTGTAAATATTGTAATTCACCCATTAGTGTATCTCTAGAAAAGATAAAACCACAATCAGACTATTCCGCCAAAAAGATCCACTCTATAATAATCCCAATGTTCAGGGTCAAGCATTGCCACAAACTCCACGTTCTCAGAACCCATTCTTTTCTGAATTATGTCTCGTAGGGCAAAACTTGTCAGATACCTGTATCTCTTTGTATTTGCTAGCAGTGAGAATACTTTTCTCAGTCTGGTACCTCCTCCAAGCCCCCAATAACCAAGTTTCATTGCAATGGGTTCTAAAAATACCGTATTTTCTTTTCCATAATTTTCATCTTTAATTCCTGCATACAACTGATAATTTTCAAGAGGTCCTCCCTTTGCATATCCTACTATTTCATCATCATTGAGTCTAAGGGTTGTAATTATAGTATCTGAATCTAAAATTGATTTTGCAAAACCCGATTTTTGTAGTTGTAATGGTAGCGGTAACTCATTGTAAATTGCCGTTAATTGATTTATGTACTCATCAGAACTTCTTTCTTCTGGTGAATCCACCTTTGTTTGAAATTTTTGATTTTCATACTCAAATTTTGACTCTATTCTGATTTCATCTTGTCTAAGTTTCATAAATGACAGTACCGTATTCATAAAATTTTTTCTTGTCTCAGTTGGCAATGCATGAAGAACTCGTCTACACATTTGAGATTCATTATTTAGAAGGGTTTCAAAATAATTTACGGACATTCTTATTATTGTTGATTGGTGCCATGCAAATGCATGTGCGTTCTTCTTTGCTTTTTCCATGGCTTCTGAAAAATCTCCTATGGCATAACCTCCAATTCTATCTGCAACAGACAAAAACCAACCTAGTTCGTTATAATGAGATTGTTTCTCAATATTGTTTATTGTAATCTCTGAGCGTTGAAAACATTCCGTCATTTGCATTTCAGGTTTTTCTTTAAATTCTCCCGTCCAAGGATATGTTGTTCTCAAAATCAAAGCCATTATGATTTCAACATCAAGCCCAGCTTCATTGATTAGTTTTTTTAATTCCTTATTTAGTGAGATGAACTGCACTACATTTTCTTCATGTGGTCTGTCAACTGATTTTTGTGGATCAAAGTCATGAAACAATGCAGCAACAAACAGATGTTCTACATCACTTTGATCTAATCTTTGCATTTTTTTCTCCCATAATGCTGCAAGTAAGGTTATGTATGCAACTTCTAATTCATGATCAAGATTGTGATAACCATAATAATCTCTCCCTAGTCCTTGGGTTTCAAATATCTCAATGGTGTAATCAAGCATCTTGTTATAAGGTGCAGTTTTTTTAATTCCTGATGATATTAGCAACTCCTGAATTTTATTCCGAATAGGATAATCCTTGTTAGAATCCATCATGTCTTTTTGTAACTGCGTTTTTTAATAAAGTATAATGATTTTCAACCTTGATTCTTGTAATCTCTTTTCAAATATGTTATTTATTCACTCAAATCGTTAATCTTGACTGAATCTAACTTGTCTATATCTGATCGACCATTAAGTGATCTTTTACAAAATTCACTCACATCAACTCCTTGTGTAAATGTTAGAAAAAATGCTAAAGTTAGGGTTGTAACTGGGATGCTAGTTCAGTATTTGGAGACTTTTACTGATTCTGTATTGGTTCGTGATGATCTCAAACCTATGGGTGTGATTGGAGGTAGAGAGATAATTCAGGGAGTATACAAAAACCCCTCTTCTGATTTTTTTGAAATGAAACAAGTCGAAGATATTGTTGATGATAGACTTAACATAGCATCTCCTGACATATCCCTCAAAAATCTAATCTCTCTTTGGAGAGATGTAGGGCGTGCCTTTGCAGTAATTGATATGGGAAATGATGACTATTCAGTTATTTCTGTAAAAAAATTACTGGAAATTGGAATTAACAATCCTTGTGAATTTAACATCTCTGAGATTCCCAAAAAGAAAATTATCACATTTGATGAAGATGCCACTTTTGGGGATGTCATAAAATTAATGCTAGAAAATAGAACCCGAAAAATATTGCTTGATGGAACAAATCAGTTTATCAATGACCGAATAATCATTGAAACTATCGAGAAATTTAATTATCTTCTTGACGTCGATAAATTTTTGGAAATTCCTACCAGTGTTGTAGCTCTTGAAGATGCCAAAATAGTTTCAGGTGATTTGAATATTTCTGACATCTCAAAAACAATGTATGAAATGTCTCAACCGTTAATAATTCATGAGGATAGAGTCATCAGTCCGTGGGATGTATGTATGGCTTTGGGTAAAAGCTAAAACTTTCATAAAATTATGACGATCTAATCTTTCTTGGAAAAATTACTTGAAAAGATAAGGTTTGCAAGAGACCTTGTGATGAACAATGTATGTTAACATTAACATATCGACTGATATTGGAATAGAACACAATGAACATATTATCATTGCAAAAAATCTGTATGGAAATCAGTAAGATAAAGCAGCAACTGGTAGATGAACTCCCTCACTATGGAAATCAGGCATTGTACTTTCAAAACAACGAAATAACTACCGTTCTAATTGACAACAAAATCGAGATAAAAATACATCTCTCTACTGGTCAACTATTGTATTTTGATAATGAGGTAGGTTATTTTGTAAATCTTTTACATGATAATATTTCTGAAAATCTGATTAGCATTACAGAAAAATCTGGTCTAAAGGGACCTGAAGTAAAACTAGAAAATCTTGATTTTGAAGAAATACCTTCTTTTTTAGATTATGCTGTATGTGCTACTACATTATTGGAGTTATTTAGGATGGGATTGAAAAATAATTTTACTCTTGTTCATTTGTGGCCTCATCACTTTGATTTTTCATTAGAATGGTTTACTGGAAATGCTGATGAGCAAATT
>JAOTUX010000171.1 GCA_029863665.1 Candidatus Nitrosopumilus sp. | reverse complement strand
GCAATGAATGTCAAATTCCATTTGTTCCAAGAACTAACAGACCTGTTTACTGCAGTGATTGTTTCAGACAAAACAAACCACAGGATTCAGGAAATGACCGATATTCCAGAGATGATAGAAGTTCAAAATCGTCTTATAGTAAAGAATCTGATAAAAAAGATTTTAGATCTAAAAGATCAAAAAATGATAAATTCCTAAAAAAACAGGAGAGCTTCTATTCTAATGGCTCAGATAAATTCTATGCCTCTCTGAAAGAAAAATTATTTGAAATTTTGGGAGGAAAAATTTGTTCTAGTTGTGGATTTAAAGATGAAAGGGCTTTAGGAATTAGTAATGTATCTGACGATGTATCTTCTGACATAATTGGGCGTGGTGGATCTGCATCATGGGGTAAATACATCTCTGAACCTAACCTTGCTAAAGAAGAACTTAAGGTATTATGCCTAAATTGTAACGAAATTAGGCAACCCATATCAAAATCAAAAGAAACTAAGACCAAATCCAAACGAAAAAAGAGTCGTTATTTTCCTAGATAGTCTCTAGAATCATCTTTGAGAATTTATTAACACTTTAATTATAATTATTTTAAAAATAAAACATGAATGGCGACTTTAAGGCATTGGGACTTACTCTGATTGCTATGGTTGGAATAGCGGCACTATATACCGCATTTGGATCATAGATTCACTCCTTAACTATTTCTACACTGTTCTCAATAATCCTACTGGAGACTAACTTGTGTTCGTTATCTAATACTGATTGTATAAAATCTGCAAATTCCTCTACATTTTTACCATCTTTTAGTAAAATACTATGTGCTGATTTATCTTTCAATGAAATGACTAATTCGTTTTTTATTACATTCAAAATTGCTGTAATGTATGTCTCTTTTCCATCTTTTATGAAAATGAGACTAGATAATTTCTGAGCTTCGTATTTATCATCACATTCTATTCTGACTTTCATTTATTCTCAAAAAGAAATTGATCTATCTTCTCTCTTGCCTTTTCTCTTTTTTCTTGATGAACCGCAAGAAACGTGTTAATTTTCTCAATTAAAATTGCTTTTAATTCCCCTGAAAGTAATTTTCCGGATTTATAATCTTCATAGATTGATCTTAGTTTGTTATCATCAGGTTCAAAAAATATTCTTAGATATTGATATGATACATCAATGTCTGGATTCCCTCCTAATCTTCTATGCTCTTCAATGTCTGGTCGTCCTCCTGAAAATGCATATTTGTTAATCTTCTTTTTTACCACATTTGGCGCATCAGTTGTGTAAACAGTTCCATTCTCATCTGAAGCTGACATCTTTCCACCCGGCCCTTCTAATGCTGGAATCATTATGTTGTGAATTAATGCAGGTTTTGGTTTTCCTATCTTTGGTGCAATATCTCTTGTTAATCTAAAGTGAGGGTCTTGATCAACTCCCAATGGGATCAGAACTGGTTTATCTTCAATAAAACATGGCGCAGATTGTAATGACGTGTAAAAAATCATTCCAAGATTTGTTTCATTTGTAAACCCAAATGTTGCTTTTGTATTTGAAAAATTAATTTTCTTTGCTACTTGAGCTGCAATTGGATATAGAGTTTGAATATTTTTAGTATTGATTATGATTTTTGTTTTTTCTGGATTGAATCCTAGTGCAATAAAATCTAGTGCATTTTCATATGCAAATTTTTCAGTATCTTCTAATGTTAGATTTGGTTTTGAAAAGAATTTTTCATCATCAGTTAATTGAAAATACATATTCACATCAAATTTTTTTTGTAACCATTTTGCAAAAGCCCATGGTATTAGATGTCCGATATGAGTATGCCCAGAAGGACCTCTACCAGTATACAGGAAAAATTTATTTCCTTTTTCATAGTCGTCAAGTATTCTGTTCATTTCTCTATGTGAGAAAAAAATCCCTCTTCTGAGCATGAAATGATCTTCTCCTGTAATTTTTTTTATCCTATTCTGTAATTCTACAGAAATCTTCTCAGTACCGAATTTCTGGACTAGTTTATCATAATCTATATCCCCTTCAACATGCCAAGGAGTAACAATAAAGTCATCAGCTGACATTCAATTTGACTTAGGTTAAGGTTTAAAAAGTCTTTTTCGAACTTTGAGCTATTGTTACAAGTTTTTCATGATATTGAAAAAAAAATTATTGCTTCTCTAAAAGAAAATCCAACACAAACTCCTGAGACACTTGGAGCATCTACAAAACTTTCCGCAGATCAAATAAGACGTGGGATTGAATGGCTTAAACTTAAAGATCTAGCAATTGTCAATGAATCAAAAACAAGTGTTTTTAGTTTAGGTAAAAACGGAATTGAATCTTTCAAAAAAGGACTACCTGAAAGACGATTACTAGATTCACTAAAAAATGGACCTAGAAAGATGTCTGATTTACAACAAGAACTTGGACCTGTATTTGGACCTGCAATTGGATTATCTAGAAAAAATAATTGGGTTGAAGCATCTTCTGATGAAATCTCACTCAAGAATCCTATCTTAGAACTACCTGGTGAAAAAACTCTCAAACAAATTGCTATTGATAACGTGTCTGAAAAACATATTGACAAAAATGACTTGTCTGTACTTTTGAAACGACCTAATTTCATAGTAGAGGATGTGATAAAATCAAAAGAAATTTCTTTAACTGACTCTGCCAGATTAATCACAATTTCAGAATCATCTGGAGCAATTGATGTTGAGGCAAAGGTACCTGAGATCTTTGTTGCAAGAACTCATCCATTAAAAGACACAATTGATGAAATTCGTGAAATATTCGTTACATTGGGTTTTTCTGAAATCATTGGGAATATGACTCAATCAAGCTTTTGGAACTTTGATGCTCTATTTACTCCACAAGATCACCCTGCAAGAGAATTACAAGATACATTTTATCTTGATGGTATTTTGACAAAAAAAACCGGTACTGCAGAACAAATTAGAAATGTCTCTGAATCTCACAAAAAAAACTGGCGTTATCACTGGGACATTAATGAAGCACGTAAAATGGTTCTAAGAACCCATACTACCTGTGTTACAATCAAACATCTGGCTGAAAACAAACCTGATGAGTCTCGAGTTTTTTCTTTGGGACGTGTATTTAGAAATGAAAAAGTTAGTTACAAACATCTAGTAGAATTCAATCAAATTGAAGGTATTGTAGTCGGAAAGGATGCCACATTACGGAACTTGATGGGAATTCAACGAGAATTTTACAAACGAATTGGAATTACAAAAATTAAATTTTGGCCCACATTTTTTCCATATACCGAACCATCACTTCAAACAATGGTATACAATGAACGGTTAGGAAAATGGGTTGAATTATTCGGAATGGGAATTTTCAGACCAGAAGTGACTAAGCCTCTTGGTATCACTAAGCCTGTTTTGGCATGGGGTGGAGGAATTGAAAGGATTGCGATGCTAAAGTACGGTCTTGATGATGTACGTGAATTCTACAGCAACAACTTAAACTGGTTAAGGAGTGTTACAAAATGCCAGTAGTTGAACTATCATACAAACGCCTTCAAAAATTAGTTGGTCAAGTAACAAAAAAGCAAATCTCTAACTCTTTGCCCTTTCTTGGACTAGACATAGAATCTGAAGACAAGGATCTAGTTAGAATTGAATACAGTCCAAACAGACCTGACTATTCAACTGATTTTGGAATTGCACTTGGATTACAGGGATTATTGGGAATCAAAACCGGAACAATAAAGCTAAATATTAAAAAATCAAACAAATATGAAATATCTGTCAATCCTAGAGTCTCAA
>JAOTUX010000170.1 GCA_029863665.1 Candidatus Nitrosopumilus sp. | reverse complement strand
ATCCTGCCAATGGCAAAGTTAATGGTTTAGTAGATGGTCAAACTGGAGAAGTAAAAAATGTCAAAGTTGATGATATTGAAAAAGAATTTGTTCTATGGATGGTTTCATCTGAAACTCTTGGTAGAAGTATCTTCTATGGAAATGAAATTGATTATGACACTTCTGATTATTCTGGCAATTCTGGAATTAGAGAAACAGCGTTATGGACTAATCCAAATCTAGTTGCAACTGATGGCAAAATTTATCGATTCCATGTTATGGGATTAGGTGATGAAGTTCATGCGTTTCACTTACATGGACACAGATGGACTGAAGACATTCATGAAAAAGCATCTGAAGAAGATATTATCGATGTAAAGGAAATTGTTCCATTACAACGTCATACTTTCATTGTCCAAGCAAGTGATAATGATGAAGCAGATACAACTCATGATGATGCAGAAGGTTGGATGTATCATTGTCATATTACGGATCACATGGAACAAGGAATGTCTGGCATGATGAGTGTCTTACCTGATTATCAAAATGATGATCTTCCAATTGTTGGTGCTACATTCACATTAAGTGATGAACCAGGTCTCTGGATGAAAACACTTGATGCGGGTGTTGCTGATGAACTAGATAACTATCTTGCAGATAAAATTGGTCTTCCAATAGATGCAAAAGATGGTACTGGATTCCCACTAGGTTACATTAGTGATGCTTTAGAAGCAGCAGTACCTGGTGCAGGAACTGGTTTTTCTAATTCAGAAGGACGTTCTCTTGCAGTAATTAACCCTGGTGAAACAGTAAACTTTGGAATGAAAGATTCCCAAACAAAACACACAATCACAACTCTGATTTATCCTCAGGGCGCTGAACTTTTGGGTGGAAATGGAATTCTAAATGCTGTTCCTGGTTTAAGTCACTTTGATCAACAATTAGGAATTAGAGGTTCTACTCTTTTGACTGATAAAGATAGCGTTCCAACTGGATTGAATACGCCTGGACTGTATGTCTTTGTATGTAAAATACATCCTTACATGTTTAGTGCAGTAATTGTAGATGATCCTAACACTAATCTTTACATCGGAGGAGATCTTGACAAACCATTCCCATTACTTGACTTGTCTGAAAACCTTGTAGTCTTGACAAGAACTGGTTTAACTGGATCAAGTAATGATGTTGAATTTGGTGATGATGATACAGTTTTCCCAACAATTGTTGAGCCAACAGATGATCTTGCAAAATCGCTTCTCACAACATTCTATGTGATAACTGATCCAAACAATTGGAGAGATTATCAACAAGATAATTGGAATATCAGTTTGCCTCCTGTATTGGTAACTACTAATACAGAAGAATTGGCAGTAGCATTACCTTACAATACTGCAACTACACAATTTGCTGCAGGAGTATTAGGATTAACAAATTCTACAGGTAATGGACCAACACTTGCCCAAATTGCAGGGCTCGAAATGGATAAGATTATTTCAAATCCAGAAGTAGAGGATCCAAGTATTGGTGGAATTGGAGAAGTTTGGATAAATACCCAATTTGAGAGAACTGTGAACAAGAATCATCCTGGAACTCCATCAGATAAACCTGGAACGATTACCGTAATTGATACAGACGAATGGAATGTTGAAAGGAAGATTGCACTTCCTGAAATCAATATGAACCACCCACATAACATGTGGACTGACACCAAGAACGAAGTAGTATATCAGACGCAATGGTTTGGAAAAGAAATGGCAGTAATCGATAGAGAGAGTGGTGAATTAATCAAAGAAGTATTCACAGGGCAATCTCCATCACATGTCATGACATCTCCTGCTACTGGTAGTATTTACGTCGCAGTAAATGGTGAAGAAACTGTTAATGAGTTTGATCCTGTCACATATGACATGACAAGACAACTTTCAACAGGATTCCGTTCACACCCACATGGTCATTGGGTAAGTAGCTCTGGCCAATACGTTGTAACTCCTGACTTTATTGGATTGAAAGCAACAATTCTTGATCTTGAATCTGGTTCTGCAACCAGTTCAGATAATGTCTTGTTTGGTCCAATTGCTACAGGTATGAAAGGTGACGAATCTGTATTCTATACTGCTGACTTCTTAGGCAATTCAATGACTGCAATAGATCCATCTAATGGTGAAATTCTCAGTAACATTGATTGGCTAGAACATGGACTAGTTGGACTTCCAATTCAAGCACCTATCAGTCCAGATGATCAATACATGGTAGTAGCACTTACACTTGGTGGAAAAATCGGTGTAGTTGATGTCTCTTCGTCTAATCCTGAAGATCATTATGTTACTGAAATCTTAGATTGTGATCCTGGATGTCATGGTGTACAGTGGGGAGCTAAAGATGGCGGTGGATACTATGCATATGTATCCAGCAAATTCTCAAATGTCCTGACAGTAGTAGATCCTAACCCTGATGGTGATGTTGAAACAGATGATGCAGAAATTGCTGGAAGAATACTTCTTGCAGACAATGATGCGGATTCTGATGACAGAGTCATTGGATATGAAGGATTTGGGGGACAAGGCGTTCTTGCAATTCCTAATGTCTATGAAGGGTGGATTCAAAAAACAGTAACTGCTTGTGAAAATTCATCAGATCCTTGTGGTGATGTCTCTGACTTCATCCAATTACCTGGTTTCACACAAGACCATAAGAATCCAAACCCTTAAGAAAAGTATAACTTCAAACTTTCTTTCTTTTTATTTTCTAATCTTTAGTGATACTACAAATGCGCAAATAATAATTACAATTGCAAAATACATTACTGCAACATAATCAAATAGAAATGCAATGCTTCCTGCAACTATAGGGCCTACTACTGTAGCAATTGATAATGTAGAGCTAAATATTCCTGTTGATGTAGAGCGTGGATTGTTTTCCATCAAATGAAAATTTCCACCAATGAATAAAAATGCCCAAGTTGCACCAACAAGTGCCATAAATGGCATTGCCATCCACCAATCAGTAACTACTGCTAATCCAATAAATACAAATGTTGTAAATCCAATCCCAATTTGAAATTTTGTTACATTTGAGAGATGAATTTTACTTGCCATCACATTCATCAAAATAAATGCAGTCAATGTGTTTGCAACATATACTATTGATATCTGGTAAAGCTCAGCTCCCAATCTCTCCATTAACATAATCGGTAAAATAGTCCATACTGCTGCTGCTCCAATATGTCTTAGCAATAATGATGAGAAGAGAAATTTATTTTTTGTAATGACATTTTTTGTGGTTCCTGGTTTTAGCTCTTTTTCTTGTTGTGGGTTTGGTAGTTTGATTGTAAATAACAACCCAATAACAAATGATGCTGCACTTAACAAGAAAATCAGTTTAAGATCATTTGCGATTCCAGCAACTGCAATTCCAGCTAACCATCCTAATGCATGAAATGATATTACTGTGGCTGCACGTTTTTTGTCAATATTTGCCTCATAAGTATATGCAATCATTGCAGGAATCATGATTCCACTTGCGATTCCAGCAGCAATTCTTACCAGGAAAAACATGGTGAGGTCATCTGCAAAATAGTGTAATCCAAAGGTAATTGCGCATCCAATGAAGCCAATTCTGATGAATTTGAGCCTAGTTCCTTTCTTGTCTGAATGTCTTCCAAAATAAATCTCAGATAAAATCTGGGCAAAACTAAATGATGCAACTAGTAGTCCAATCTCAAAAACAAATTCCGTAACTCCCTTTGCAATAATGGGCATGAATACAAAGATAATTGAAATTCCAGCATGCTGAAAAAAGGTTGCACATCGAA
>JAOTUX010000169.1 GCA_029863665.1 Candidatus Nitrosopumilus sp. | reverse complement strand
ATGTAAAGAACAATTACTAGCAGTGATACGTCGAAATTTGGATGTTAAATTACTAGTATCACCATCACAAATTTGCTCTGAAGTATACAGAACGATTCCAGACGGAGTAGAGATTAGAGCATCAGAGATTACTCAAAATTGTTTTATTTTTGATGAAACAGAATTATTAATGATAAACAATAACAATGGGAAAGGAGCAATTTTTTCATCAACTGAAATTTTAGGAATCAATCAGGAAAAAATATTTTTGAACATCTGGAAGAATGCAACTAAAACCAAAGCACTTGCAGACATGACAAAAATAGAAGCCCAAGAAATTTACAAAATCATTAGAACAGTTATAGATTCAGGATTAACATATATGCTAAATTCTGCAATGATATCAAAAAAATCAGAATTTGACATGTTCAAATTACTAGAAAAAAATGGAATTTCTCTAAAATCAAGATCTCTTGATAGTATCATAGAGATGATAGATGTGATAATGCAAATTACGTGCTCAGGACATGTAAACTTTGAAGCAAGTACAAAAAACATCACAGTTGAATCAAAAGTAAATAGTGGGCATTCATTACCTTGGGTGTCTATTTTAGATGGATGTCTTCAAAAACAAGGTTACAAAACTAGGACAGTATTTCAAAACTCCAATAAAGGCGAAAAAATCCATATCAAAATAAGTAAAAACTAAAACATCAAAAAATAATGATAGTTATTTTTTATTATCTAAAAATAGTCCACAATCAGTATTACAAAAAATTTTATTTTTTATCATATAATGTATGAGGATGTAATTGTGTTGATAAAGAATTTTGAGTGTATTATGCAAGACTGACATGTGATTTTTGATACTGACAATTTGTATGAATGGGATCTTCGGCATACTTCATGCAGTGATCACATTTGAATTGTGTTGGTTGATTACAGATATTGCAGTGTTTCTTCACATTCAACATAAATCCACAATTTCTACAAGAGTCTATTCTCATCAGATATGTTGTACAATCAATACATCATTTAAACAATTGGAAAATTAGATCAAACTAATTATCTGCTTCTAATTTTTCTAAAGATATTCTGAGATTAAAGTTACAATAGTTTAATCTTCAATAGCATGTTCTTCTAAAACAGAGACACATTTTTTTAATGCATCATTATCAGAAATATTTTTTGTTGTTTTTAGACTAAACTCTTGAAATAATTCAGCATCATATTCTTTTATATCACTTTGATAGGTGTTGCATGCAGAACGCAGTAGTCTCCAATAATAATAACCCTCATTCATTTTGTCAAATAATGTATTTTGTTCTTGTAGAATCAAAGAAAGTTTCACAAAGTCTTTCAGGTAATCGTCAAACTTTGTTTTAATGATGTCTGGGAAATCTAGTTTCCATTCTTGTCCTTCTTTTGTTTTATCCACATTTTGCATTTTTTGAATTTGGTAGGATGTTGCCAGTTTTAGTACATCAAAAGTATCATTAGATTCAAGCAAGTCTGTCAGAACAGAATTTATCATAAGTTTTCTAGGATTATTCCATATTTAGCAATTCGGAGAGATTTTTACAATTAAAGATGAGATAAATTTGAGAGTAGAATTCTTAGATAAATATTCAGAAGTAAACCTTATGTGTAAAAATTAAAATCAGACTAGAATTAGCATCAAAGCCTTGATTGAAGAAAAACTTGAATCCATAGGAATAAAACTTCCAAACCCCCCAACGCCTGCAGGTTCGTACGTTCCAGTAGTCAAAACAGGCAATTTGTTATACATTTCCGGACAAATTCCCATGGAGGATGGCAAAGTTATTTTCACAGGAAAGGTATCTGATGATAATTTAGAAGTGGCACAAAAATCAGCAAAGATGTGTGCAATTAACATCCTAGCACAGATAAAAAGGATAACTGGAGATTTAGACAAAGTTTCCAAAATTATAAGACTGTCAGGATTTGTAAATTCAGTTCCAGAGTTTTCACATCAACCCAAAGTTATCAATCCAGCTTCAGATTTGTTTTTTGAATTATTTGGGGAGAAAGGAAAACACTCTAGAATTGCAGTAGGAGTTGCAAGTTTGCCATTAAATTCAATGACAGAAATTGATGCAATCGTTGAAGTTTCAGAGTAAAAGATTTGGAAATTGCCTTAAATAGATTTTTCAATGAATTTTATTTATGGTTCAGATGTGCAGAGGTTTATGTGAACGTCTAAAATCAGCACCCATATCAGAACAGAAAGAATCAATCAGTGTAGAAATCAAAGATGGCGTAGTTGTGCCAGAATTTGGATTAATTGCATCACTAGTTCTAGCAGTATCAATATTTGCAATAATCATATTTTCAACAAAGTCAAGACTAAGCATATTACCTAGATACTAATTTTAAACATCAACACATACAAGAATCACAATGAACAGTATGCGCCAAATTGAGTCACAAAAATATATCTCACTTACCACTCATAGTAAACCCCAGATTACAAAATAAGATTGTACAGTACAATCTAAATTAAATCGATTCATCATTTTCGGTCATTGAGTTTAATACTTTGGTTGAAACCAGCTTTGTATTCTCTTCAGGATCTAAATTTGGTTCCACATCTGGAACAATAGTTTCCATCAGAAGACAGCTCACATGCTGGGCAAATCTTTGTTTTCAGTCCTCCTTGTTTGAATTTTACAAATTTTAGAAATGGCAAAAAAATAATCGGTAAAAAGAAAAAATAGATTCCAATTGACCAAAGAAAAAACGATATTCCAAGTGCTGCAACTACAATGATAATGGTAAGAGGCCAGCCTTCTCTAATCATTATGGCTCTACAATCAAGACGGGACATTTTGCTGCTTCAAGTATTTTTCTTGAAACACTGCCTAGTTGCAAAAAACCCTTTATTCCTGGAACTTTTCTTCGTTTGGCCATTACTATTAAATCGACATTATGGTTTTTTGAAAATTTCATAATTTCATCTTCAGGAATACCTGTTGTCACTTTGTAATTGGCGTTAATGCTTTTAGATTTGCAGATTTTAATGCGACTTTCTAACTCATCTTCCATGCCTTTTTTCATTACATTAACTGCATCTTTTGATTTTGATTGGATTTTCCTTCGTTCAGTTGATGTAAATAGAAGTTTTGGCGGATCTGAAAAAGGCTCAATTACATGTAAAATATTGATTGTTGCTCCCGTTATCTTTGCAATATGGATTGCATCACTTAATGCCTTGTCTCCTGCCAGAGTTCCTGCATGGGGAACAAGAATATTTTTGATGTGCATTGGGGTTAGCTTCAATATTAGTCAACATCCATTCTAAATTTAGGATTAAAATGGTTTCTGTCAGAAATTATTTCATTGTAACACAGGTTAACAAATAGAGTATCTTCTAAGAACAATTTTCAAAATTTCAGAGCATGCAAAGGAAATAGTAAAAAACCAATTGGTATTGGCGTTCTTTCATCACTTTTTGGTTTTCTTTACTGTCTTACGTTTTTCCAAACTATCAATTCTTGCTTTTAATTTCATTACCAAAATATCGTCTGTATTAGCACGTTTTTCTAATGTGCTTATTCTCTTTTTTTGTTGACCTAGATCATGTTCTAATTTTTTAATTCTATCATTTTGTTCTTTTTCCCATTTTGGATTTACTAAATTAGTCATGAATTATTTAGATTAAGGTAACTATTAAGCCAATTCCTGATTGTCACTTTATCCAACGAATTTTTTGGCTTGAGAAACTTTCGTTCACAATATCATCCATTTTACCCCAAAATGATGACATAATTCACATCAGATTGAACCTAAAATCATTAG
>JAOTUX010000168.1 GCA_029863665.1 Candidatus Nitrosopumilus sp. | reverse complement strand
ATAATAACTATCTCAACATTTAAGATATCAAGAGGAAATGCAAAAACTATGAATCCTAAAATCTTTGTTGGTGTTGCAGTTGCAGTACTTGCTGTAATTTTGGGAGGAATTCTTTTGATGGGGCCTACAATTATTGTACCATCTCAAGAGGATTATGGAACTCAAAACATTTCACAAGCTAAACCCCTCGAAATCGAATTAGATACCATCTCAGTTGAAAAAATTTCAGAAAGATCCGCTACAATCAATATTGCATTCAAAATCTCTAATCCTAATACACGTTCTATGATAGTACAAACAATGGATTATCAGTTGTTTGAAACAAATTATTCTAACTCAGAGCAAATTTCCGGTGGTGAAATAGGAAGTAGACCTACTGGAATGGTAGAATTTGGATCTAATTACTATACTCTACTAGGTGAGAATTCAATCATCCTAAAAGATACAATTACACTGAAAGGCTCTGAAAACACTCCTCAATTATGGGCAGTTCTTAAAGATGATAATCCTTCTTGGAGAGTCTCCGGTGACGTCTTTTACAATCTAAGTTCAATGACAAGTGGTCAAGAAAATGAACTTCATTTTGAATTTATAAAATAACATTAATTGTATCATAAAATTTTAAAATTATGATATTCTGTTTTTAGAGAAAAATTATTGGCAAAGTTATAAAAGCCTGTAAAGTGATTTTTTATCAAATGGCAGAAGCAGGCATGGCCGCATATGGCTCAGCAATAGGAATAGCAATTGCGCTAGCAGTAGTGTGTTTCGCTCTTCGTGGTAAAGGACATCCAGAACCACTCGATTAAACAAAAGGATTTTTTCTTTTACAATATTTTTCATTTATGTAAACTAATCTTTATTACCAATTCCTAATATTTTTACTAAAGATGTTTTGGTGTTTTTCTTTTTCATGAAACATCTTTCATAATATTGGCATTCTGAGCATTCAGTAGACGGTTCTAAGATTGGTGTTTTTTGTTCTTTGAGAAGATCATTTAATACTCTAACTCGCCTAACAACCTCTTCAAACATTTTTTTATTGCGTGTTAATGAAAATGCTGTTTCTTTTTTATCTCCAGTAATGTAAATAATAACTCCATTCTCTTTGTTATATATCCACATACAAGCATTAATGTATAGAATATCATTAGCATAGGGACTTTCTAATTCATCTAATGCTGATCTGAATAAAAGAATAGAGTCATCTACCATCATATCTGCTTGTCCTTTTAACTTGATGTCATCAATCACAAATTCCTTTGACTCGCTACCGTACTGTAATTTTCTTAATAATCCTGAAAGAAGATCATTAAATCCACTCCTTTCAATTTCTTCAGGTTCTATTCTATCATAATATGATCTTCTTAGACACTGGACTACTTCTTTAAGATGAATCGTTTGGATGTCTTTAGAATCTACTTTAATTTCTAACTCTTTTTCTATGGATCCTACTGCATTTTGAATAACACTTCGAAAATCCCTTTCTCCCATCATGATGCATTACTTTCCTGCAAGTCTCTTATAGTTTAACTCATGAATTGAGTTATAATTTTTGAAATTCTACCTGAAAAAGCTAGAATAACAAAGTGAACTCCAAAGCCAATCACCGCCCCTACAATAAGATTCCCAGTCCAGAGATAAATTCCTAGGAATAATCCCAATGGGGGCAATGTAAAAATCATTGCTAAAAATGAACTAACCCAAATAGTATTAACAAGAACTTCGGCAGAAATATCTGTCTTTTTCTTTGAAAAGTTGAACATTTTCTAATTCCTATTCTTCTGCTAGAATTAACTTTGACATTGTAGTCTCAGTTGGTATTTTTTGCTCAATGGCAAAAGCAATGGCTGCTAGATTTCTAATTTCAAATGAAGTTAATTTGGTGATTCCTACAATGGTTGCAAAGCTAAACATCTTTGTGAATGATCTAAGTGATGTGTGATATATTGACATCTCAAATGCTCTTTCAAACTCAGCAATTGCATCTAATTCATTTTCAACTTGTGGGACTAGATCTTTGTATTTTGTACTAGATAATTCATTAAATGCGTCTCTAACTGTTGCAGCAGTCATCATTCTTCCAAGTAATTCTCTTGCAGGTGGACTTGTATTGATAATCAAATCTTGAATTTGATCTTCTTGTAATCCCCAAAACTTACCTCTAATTACACTTAAAATATTATAAAAATCGATATCCATTGCAACTAATCTTGTTGCCTCTTTATCCGCATAATTTTTCATAGCTCCAGCCAGATGTTGAAATAATATTTTATCAAAATATGTATCAAATATCTGGATATTCTTTTTTTCATTGTATAATGCTGCAGCTTTAGCAATCTCTTCTCCAAACTGAATTGAGTTCAAACTTGCAACTGCTTCTTCAAGATCTTTTGCAATCAATGCTTTAATCACAACATCTCTTTGTTTGATTAATTCTTCAGCATGAAGATTAATGTGGGTTTCAAGCTCTTCTTGTGATTTACCTAAAACTTTACCTTTCAAAATCAATTTTAAATTTGAAACAATGAATTTCATGTAATATGCATCTAAAACACCAGAATTCCCAGATGTCTTTGCAATGGAGTAATGTATATCAGCTAGTTGACTTCGCAAAGCTGATTCAATACTTTGTGAAGTATATGGTTTTTGTACGTCTGCTACTGCATCTCCATAAACTGTATTCTTGATCCTGGTCATTAATTCTTCTAAATCTCTTGATTCTGCAAGTGTTTGAAAATCAGATTTTGTAAGTAACTTACCTCTTTTGCTGTATGCTTTAACTGATGCATAGACGTTTTTCGATTCACCCACGCATTTAAAACTAATACAATAGATTTTAATGTTTAGAATATATGTGTGATAGAATCTGCAACATTTTTTCTTGATTCTCTTTATTGCATGATAATATTGATTTTATAAATTTTAAATTACAATATAATACATCTGTAATTTTATTAATTTTTTCTAATGTGATAGGTATTATTTCCTCTCTTTTCATACACATTGTGGATGTATATTTTTCTAGTAACAAAAAACACAAAGTGGGACTAATTCTATACAATAAATTCAATTCTTTCCCCAGATCTTGGTTATGTGTAAACTCTGTAAAGTCTATCTCTACTTTACTATCTTCTATGCAAAATAACAACAGTGTGCCTATTTTTGTTAATTTGTAGTAACCTGTACCTTCATTTTGTAGTAAACGTGGTCCTCTTTTGAGCGGAATTCTTCCCTCCTCTTCAATAATTTTCTGAGGCAATAATACTTTTTCAATGTCGTCATAGACACCAGAATAAGAATTTTTCCAAGATTGTTTATTTTCTGTACCTATGATTCTTGAAATCTCTACTTTTGTTCTTTGTTCTGGAATCTTGTTGCCTCCTATAATTTTAATTATCTTTCTCTGTCTTTTTGCTTTCCCAGTTAGTTGATTTGTCAACTTAAATGTATCAAAAATAGATGTTTTCAACTAATGACTATTACTAGATTCTATTTTATAAAATATTAGTTTATACATAAATTAATTTAAAATAGTAACATATTTTTTTAATAAAAATAATATATATTTTTAAGTAGCATCTTTTGTTAATAAAAAAGTGAAAAACCAAAAAATTTCTCTTATTGTAATGTTTACAGTAGTTTCAATTATTTCCGTTGCTGCAATGACACAGGCTTATGCACAATCTACCTCTGATGGAATGGATGGTTATGTACTTGGAACTTCTGGAATATACACTGGTAATCCTCATGAGTGTTGGTATTCCGATGAGGACGGTAATATGATGCCTTGTAGAATTGATACTGGTGACACAG
>JAOTUX010000167.1 GCA_029863665.1 Candidatus Nitrosopumilus sp. | reverse complement strand
GGAGATGACTAAATATTTGGTGGAAATGGAGACGACTCTATCTTTGGAAGAGGTGGAGACGATGTGATGTTTGGTGATGACGGGAATGATACATTATTTGGTGCAAAGGGAGATGATATTCTTGTTAGTGGTGCAGGAAATGACCCTCTTTTAGGTGACTTTGGAAATGACACCCTAGATGGAGGAGAAGATTCTGATTTATGTTATGACAAGTATGGAAATAATTCATTTGAGAGTTGTGAAATGAAGTCTGAACAATAATTTCTTGATCAAGACTTACTTTGGCTTGACATCTGAGAATTGTCATAGAGCAATTGATCAGAAATAACATTTACATCCAAAATTGCCTATAGTTGTTCATAGTCTTGACTTTTCAGACTAAGGTATAATCCTAGTCTGTCTGATTATGTTTTTTATAGTCAAAAAGCTTACTTGCCAGATCTACTACATCTGGCTTTCCTTGTTCTGATGCTTTTCTTATGTTGTTCATTGGAGTTGAAACGATACTTTCTACAACTGCCTTTGTTAATTCCTCAATTATCTTGATCTTTCTCTCATCTTTTTCATCCAACATTTGAAGTGCTTTTCGTAATTCTTTCTCTCTTAGATGTTCAATATTTTTGAATACATCTTTTACCAGTGGTTCTGCGTCTAATCGTTTCATTGAGGCCTCTAGTATGGATACTTCCTCACTAATTATATTTTCAATGGTTTTTACCTTGTTTAATCGTGCATTCATATTTTTCTCAACCATTTCTGCAATTTGATCAAGATTCATTAACTTTACACCGCCAATTGTAGCCACTTTTTCATCTACTGTTCTTGGATTTGACAAATCTAAAATCATTATTCCTTTGTTCTTGTTATTCATTGCTTCTGTTATTTTTTCATACGTGACAAGAAAGTATGGTGCTGTTGTTGCAACAAACAATACATCATAGTTGTCAAATCCTGACAAAACTTCTTCAAACTTAATTGGGTTTCCTCCCATTGTTTCACAAAATGTTTGTGATCTTCCGATAGTTCTACTTGTTACATCAAAAGCATATCCTCTTCTTTGTAATGATTTTGCAACAAGAGTTGATACTTCTCCTGTACCAATCAATAATGTTTTCTTTGTCTTTAACTCATCAATATTTTCTTCTGCAAGCTTTACTGCCATGGATCCTACAGAAATACCTCCTCGACCAATCCCACTTGAATTTCTAATTCTAGTCCCAATTCTAATTGCCTTGTCAAATAAAGTATTAAGATGCTGACCAGATGCCTTGATATTTCTTGCAGAAGTTATGGAGTTTTTTATCTGACCTAAAATCTGCTCTTCTCCTAACACCATAGAATCTAATCCCGACGTTAATTTTAACAGATGATGTAATGCTTCTTGATTTTCAACAAACTCTATGTTTTCATTAAATGCGTCTTCTTCAAGTCCGGCAATTGATGCCCATGTCTTCTTAATTTTATCTAAATTATGTGTACTTGATTTTCCAAATAATTCAATTCTATTACATGTTTGAATAATTACACATTCATCTAATTCTGAATGTTTTTTGAATTGTTCATATGCATTTTCGATATCCTTTATTGTAAACTGTTCGAGAATATGGATTGGTGAGTTACGAAAAGTCACACGTGCATTAATGATATTTTGATTCATTTCCAATTTCTCAGTATTGTAATGGCTCGCTTTTCAGCTTTTTTCACCTGACCGTCTTTTATTAACTGATCAATCTCATTATCAGTCATGATACTCTGTAGGCATTCTTTTCTTTGAATTTGAGTGGAGATACTTTCCTTTGCCAGTTTTCTTGCGATCTTTTGAATTTTAATTTGGGCAATATCTTCTTCAGTAATGATCTTTTTGAATGCTTTCTCTGATTTGATTTTAATTCTCTTTGACATGGCTGGACTACTACCTCCTGTGAAGATTGCAATCTGAATCATTCCTTCAAAATCAATTATTGCGGGATTTGAAAAATCACTTTCTTCTGGATTGTCAGAACTATATGCTATAATCTTGTTTCTCTTGGCAGTTTTAATGATACTTTGATTCAGTTTTTTGTTATTTGTTGTTGTGATGATGATATTTGGTTTAATTTTTGTAATGAACTTTGTATCTTGGATTTTCTGTTTTCTTAATGTGACCTTTTTTGCTTTTACTAGTTTGTTAATTTGTGAATTTATTGTATCACTTATTACTAGAATTTTACATCTTTGTTTTAATAATGAATTAATCCTTTTTTGTGCTTCATTTCCACCCCCAATTACTATCACTTTTTTATCTTGAAGGTCTAGATCAACAATCATCGATCACAAGACCTTCAGTTTCTATTTATGTATTGAAAATCTATGTGTAAGATACTAGCTACATTTTTAATTGAATAGCCCAGTTATTGACTTATTGACTTCTGTGGATGAATCTGATAAAGAACTTTTAAATGAAATTCAATGGACTTTTCCTCTTGTAACTAGACCTTTTGATGCTATTGCTAAAAAATTCAATACTTCTCCTGAAAACATCAAAAAACGTTTGAATCAACTCAAAGAGATTGGAGTTCTGCGACAACTTAGTGCAATTTTTGATACCCGAAAACTTGGATACACTAGTTCTTTAGTTGCAATGGAGATTGAAGATGACAAATTAGAATATGTTGCAAGTCAAATTAATCGTCATCCTGGTGTTAGTCATAATTATGAGCGAGATCATCAGTTCAATCTTTGGTTTACATTAGCTGTTCCTCCTGGTTCTGATTTGAAAGAAGAGCTTGAAAAATTCAATATTTTGAAAGGGATTAAAAAAGTTAGAATGCTTCCGACTCTACAATTATTCAAAATTGGAGTAAAACTTGACATGGTTGAAGATAAGAAGCATGATGTTGCTCCAACTGAAGAGAAAAAAGAAATTAAAAATATAAAGTTTGAACCTACTGAGAGCGATAAAGACTTTATTCGTGAATTACAAAAAGATATGGAAATTATTGATGAACCCTTTGTAAAATCTGCAAAGAATCTTGGAATTACTGAAAATGAATTATTTGAAAAAATGAAGTACTATGAAGATATTGGAGTTATGAGAAGGTTTGCTGCTATCTTAAGACACAGACAAGTTGGATTTACTGCAAATGGGATGATAGTTTGGAAAGTTCCTGAAGATAGAATCTCTAAAGTTGGGGAAACATTAGGTTCGTTCCCTCAAGTAAGTCATTGTTATGAGAGACCTACGTATGATGATTGGCCTTACAATGTATTCTCAATGATTCATTGCAAAACCCATGACGAAGCAAATGAAATGGCAAAAACAATTCAAGATCAAATACATGTTGATGACTACAAAATCCTCTTTAGTTCTCGTGAATTTAAAAAAACCCGAGTTGAATATTTTGTCGAAAATTCTTTTACATTAGAGGAAACAATTCCAGTTTCTTAAAATTCATTTTCATCATGTCCTACAATATGTATTGTACAAAAGTATTGATCATTCATGTTGCAATAATATAGAGAATTCATTCCGCATGAACTACATGGAGGCTTTTCATCTTCTTCTGATAGCTTTGTATGATATATTTTACTTCTATTGGTGATATTTGAATTCTTGTAAATCCTAGTCAAATTTGTATAATATTTTAATTCCTCTGGATTAAGTGATTGTTTATTTTTGATTTTCTTGATAATTGATTCCCATTTTTTATACTTGCCAATTTTGGCAAGTTTCATTCTATCTATTATTTCTAAAGTTTTTTTTGAATCTATTGGAATATCCATTTAATTTGCTTGGGATGTTGCCTTTAATTCATAATCAGGCCAAGTATTGTATAATTCATCAATTTCTTTCATATCTGAGGCTGGAATGTATTCGCCTTTTGTCATTTCAACATAATCGATTAT
>JAOTUX010000166.1 GCA_029863665.1 Candidatus Nitrosopumilus sp. | reverse complement strand
ATGGACCCATTACAAAATTTGTAGAAGGAAAAATAGTTACCATTGGTGATGCAGCAGGTCAAGCAAAACCAACAACTGCAGGCGGAATTTTCACCAGTGGGATGGGGGGAGTGTATGCAGGACAAGCAATATCTAAATTTTTGAGAACAAACAATAGCAAAGAACTAGAAGAATATCAAAAAAGATGGATTGAAAGATTTGGAAAAGAATTTGAAAAACAAGTATTTGCAAGAAAAATTTTAGAGAGATTAGATAACAAAACAATCAACAAATTATTTGAATCAATTACACCAGATATCATAAAAGAGATTTCAGAAAAGGATGACTTTGACTTTCATACAAGTTCAATTATGAAATTACTAGGTATGAAGGGTTCAATAAAAACAATTCAGACTTTAATTGGTGGAGAATTAAAAAAATTTCTAAGTTAAAACGTGCGCAAATTCTAAGGAAGGTATAAATGATGTTTACAGAAAGTCTGGATATGTCCTCTACTATTTCATTACCAACATGTAGTTGTTGTCACAGACACATAATGCCTAATGATAAATGCGTAAAATTCAATTGTCCTAATTGTGGTGCAGATTTAATTTGGAGATGTCAAAGTTGCAGAGAAGCAGCAAGAAACTATACTTGTTCTTCATGTAATTTTCAGGGACCTTAGAAAAATGGCTCAATTATTATTAATCACAAAAATTCTTCCAGAAGGAACAGAAGTTGATCTTGACAAATTAGCTGAATCCATCAAGGGTTCATTGAAAGAAGGAATTGTAATGAAGAGACATGCCAAAGAGCCACTGGCATTTGGATTAGAATTTCTCAAAGTAGAATTTGTTTTAGATGACAAAGAAGGGCAGATGGATTTACTAGAGAATTCCGTTAGATCAATTGAGGGCGTTAGTGAATTTGAAGTACTCAACATGAGTAGAATGTCAGTTGACATGAAATAGGTGATTTTTTGGTACGCAAAGAAGAACCTTTGCAGATGCGAATTGGAGAAGCTAAACAAAGAGATGTAGGCAAAAAACGGGCCAGGGTAGGACCGGAAGCCATGGATTTTCTCAAAGCTACTCCAGGAGACATAATTGAAGTGATGGGTTCAAGATCTAGTTGTGCAGTAGTTTGGCCAGTAGATGAGGATGAAAAATATCCAGACATTATAAGAGTAGATGGACAAACAAGAAAAAATGTAGGAGCATCACTAAACGATATTGTAAAAATTAGAAAAGTAACATCAAAAATTGCAAAGACAGTAACATTAACACCTGTGAATGATTCAGTTACAGTGGACAAGGAATTTACGGATTTTGTTAAAAATAGATTGAAAGGGTTGCCAATAACACATGCCGATGAAATTTCAGTGATGATTTTAGGTAACTCTATAGATTTTAAAATTACAAAGACAAATCCAAAAGGAGTAGTGAAAATAGATCGTGCTACAAACCTCAACATTTCAACAGAAACTTCAGTGGAGAGAAAAAGTAGAGTGACATATGAGGAAGTAGGAGGACTTAGAAAAGAAATCAAAGCAATGAGGGAAATAGTAGAATTACCATTAAAGCATCCTGAATTATTTTCAAGATTGGGGATTGAACCACATAGTGGAATTTTACTTTATGGTCCTCCAGGATGTGGGAAAACACTGATAGCAAAAGTTCTTGCAAGCGAGTCAGAAGCTAACATGTTTCCCATCAACGGTCCAGAAATCATGAACAAATATTATGGAGAAACAGAAGCTAAACTAAGAGATATTTTTAAAGAAGCTAAAGACAATTCTCCAAGCATAATTTTCATTGATGAGATTGATGCAATTGCACCAAAAAGAGAAGAAGCATATGGAGACGTCGAAAAAAGAGTTGTAGCTCAGTTGTTAGCATTAATGGATGGACTCAATGATAGAGGAAATATCATTGTACTCGGGGCTACAAATAGACCAGATAGTGTAGATCCAGCACTCAGAAGACCAGGTAGATTTGATAGAGAATTTGAGATATCAGGTCCTAATGAAGATGGGAGATTAGAGATTATTTTAATCCACACAAGAGGAATGCCATTAAGTGAAGATATAGATCTTAAAGATTTAGCATCAGAATTGCACGGGTACACAGGTGCAGATATCAAATCACTTTGTAGAGAAGCTGCAATGAAATCCATCAGAAGATATTTGCCAGAAATAGATCTTGAAACAGAAAAAATACCTTCTGAAGTATTGCAATCAATGCAGATTAAGTTAATTGATTTTTACGATGCAATGCACGAAGTAGTACCTACAGCAATGAGAGAATTTTATGTTGAAAGACCAAAAGTATGGTGGCAAGATGTTGGAGGATTAGATGAAATCAGAAAAGCATTAACAGATAATCTCATCACGGCAATGAAAGAACCCACCAAATTTACTAAAATGGGAATAAAACCACCAAAAGGAGCTTTGATTTATGGCCCTCCAGGATGTGGGAAAACACTTCTTGGAAGAGCATTAGCTACTGAAACAGGAGCAAACATGATTTTGGTCAGAGGCCCAGAAATCCTATCAAAGTGGATTGGGGAATCAGAAAAAGCAATAAGAGAAATATTTAGAAAAGCAAAAGCATCATCCCCATGTGTAATAATTTTTGATGAATTAGATTCACTAGTACGTAATAAATCAGGAGAAGGGGGAGTAAGTGAAACAGTTCTAAGTCAATTATTAACAGAGATTGAAGAAGGGACATCATCACGAGTAGTAGTAATAGGAATTACAAATAGACCAGATGTTTTGGATAGTTCTTTGCTAAGGACAGGGAGATTAGATTTAGTGTTATACGTAGCACCTCCTGATGAAAAAGGGAGATTAGAGATCATTAAGATTTTAACAAAAAAGATGCCTTTGGCAAGTGATGTAAAACTGCAAGAGATCGCAGTAGCTACACAAAATTACACAGGGGCAGATTTAGCTGCATTGTGTAGAGAGGCAGTAGTACATGCGATGAAAAATAATTCATCAAAGATTTCAAATCAAGACTTTGCAAATAGTTTGAAGCAAGTTAGACCATCAATCACAAAAGAAGTTGATCAATGGTATAGCACTGTAAAAGAAAGTATAACTAACGTGTACCTAAGACAGGAGATAAAGCATTCTACGGATAAAAATGACAATACCATTACGAAATACAATATTTGACAAAATAAAAAATGCAGATTCCTTAACAGATGTTGAGCTCTACAAAATCCTAACAAAAGAAGAATATATCATACCAGACGATAAATTCAACAAGATACTTTTGGATTTAGAGATTTTAGGTCTAATCAAAGTAGCATGGATTACAAAGGATGAACGTAGAATAGAGGCATTTGTTGTTGAAAAAGAAGTTGATGAAGTTGAAGAACAAAATAAAGAAGTGATGGAAAAAGATTACGAAGCAAGTTTTCCAGGTTTAGAAAAATAGTTTCCTAGAATAAAGGAATATGAAATGCAGCATCCAAAGCAACAGCTACGAAAATTATTGTAAGGTAAGGAGCAGTAACTTTGTATGCTTTCCAAGCAAATTCAGATGTAGGGTTTTTTGTTAGCTTATAATGATACACAAGCATTAATCCACCTGAGACAGCTGCAATTACAGTGTAAACAACTCCCATTCCATCAGGGATAAATGAAAGTATCAAGGAATATGGAAGTAAGATTATGGTATTTCCTAAAATGTATTTAGATGTTCTTTGCATGCCAATTACAACAGGCAGCATTGGAACCTCAGCTTGTGCATATTCATCTTTAATTTTCATTGCAAGACACCAAAAATGAGAGGGAGTCCAGACAAAAACCAAGAATCCAACTAAGAATCCCAATAAATCCATACTACCAGTAGTTGCACTCCATCCGGCCCAAGAAGCTGCACTTCCGGCAATTCCACC
>JAOTUX010000165.1 GCA_029863665.1 Candidatus Nitrosopumilus sp. | reverse complement strand
GTTGGAGATATTGCTCCTAATTTTGAACTTCCAGATACCGAATTGAAAATGCGGACTTTGAATGAATTTAAGGATAAAAAAATTGTATTGTCATTTATTGTAGCTGCAAGTTCTCCAGTATGCGAAATCGAATTATGTACATTTAGAGACTCTTGGCAGGAGATTTCAGATCTTGGTGCACAGGTAGTAGCTATCAGTAACGATGGACCATTCGCAAACAAAGCATTTGCTGAAAAACATAACTTCAGTTTTCCATTATTAGCAGATTACAACAGTAAAACAATTCGTGATTATGACATATTGATGCAAGATTTACTTCACATTAAAGACTATAATGCTGCAAAACGTTCTGTGTTCATAATAATGGAAGATGGTAAAATCGGTTACAAATGGATTTCAGAAGATCCATTAAAAGAACCAAATTATGAAGAAATTAAAAATTTCTTAAAATAAAAAATTTATTCTATATCTGTAATAACATCGCCTTTAGCTACAGTTGCACCTTCTTTAATTTTTAATGATTTTACAATACCATCTTTGTGTGCTTTAATAGCTACTTGCATTTTCATAGATTCTAAAGTACATACAACATCTCCTTTCTTAACAGAGTCTCCATCACCAACTGCAATTGAAACAACTTTACCAGGAATTTGACTTTTCAATGCTAATTGTGCATTGCCAGCACCACCACCACCAGAGTTTTTGTAAACAACATCATCAAAGTGAGTATTCATATTAATAATCACGGGAACATTGTCAATTACAAGATTCATTGCATTGGTAGATTGTTCAAGATATTTTGCTCTGTGATATTCTTGATCTAAAATAAATTCAATTCCTTTTGATGAAATATTTAGGATTTTTAATTGGTGTTCATTATCATTGATTTTTATCATATACTCATTATTACCAAGAGTTTCTGTGATCTTTCCATCAAATGATTTTTCAATATCTTGTATTTTATAATCCATAATTCATCAATCCAGTTTATTCTTCCAGTTAGAGCTACTACCATTATTATTTTGTACACGGCTCTTAAGATATTCAGAGTGAATTATTGCAGCAGCTAAAGCAGCATTACTTTTGTCCTCTTTTTCTTTCTTAAGATCTTCGGTTAATCTATCTATCATGCCATAACGTTTTAGAAAATCAGTTGAAAGTTCACCATTTTTGTATTCATCTGAATTTAGAATTGTTTTATAAAGTGGAATAGAAGTTTCTACACCTTGAATGTAAAAGTCATCTAGTGCAGCAAGCATTCTTGTTCTGGATTCATCAAATGTTTTACCCCAGGTACAGAGTTTTGCCATTAGTGAATCATAAAATGGAGATACAGTACAACCAGGATAAAGGTATGTATCACATCTGACGTATGGTCCTGAAGGAATAGTTACATCAGGGACTGGACCTGTTGAAGGAGCAAAATCTAAGAATGTATCTTCGGCATTAATTCTACATTCAATTGCATAACCATTCATTTTGAGGTCACTTTGTTTGAATGGTAATGGTTCTCCATTTGCAATATCTAGCTGAAGTTTTACAAAATCTAATCCAGAAACCAATTCAGAAATTGGATGTTCTACTTGTAATCTTGCATTAATTTCTATAAAATAAAATTCTCCATTATCTGCACGTAGAAATTCTGCAGTTCCTAGGTTAGTATAATCAACTGCTTCTGCTGCTCTAACAACTATTTCCCCAATTTCTTCTCTTTTTTCTTCATCTACTACAGGAGATGGTGTTTGCTCAATTAGTTTTTGATTTCGCCTTTGAATGGAGCATTCTCTCTCAAAGAGATGTACTGCATTACCATGTTTATCTCTACACATTTGATATTCAATGTGTCTTGTTTTTTCTAAGAATTTTTCAACAATGATGGCAGATTTTCCAACAGCAGCTATAGATTCAGATGTTACTGTTTCATAACCTTCTTGTAATTCTTTATCATTGGTTACTATTCTAATTCCACGACCACCACCACCATAAACTGATTTTAACATAACAGGATATCCAATATCGTTTGCAATTTTTTCTGCATCATCTGCATCTTTAACTAAATCAGGACTTCCTGGAACTGTTGGTACTTTAGCTTTTAGCATCGCAGCTTTACATTCCATCTTATCACCACATAGATTCATTGAATCTGCAGAAGGACCAATGAAATTAATTTTATTTTTTTCACAGAGTCGTGCAAAGTCATCATTTTCAGAAAGAAAGCCATAGCCAGGATGAACTGCATCAGTACCTGATGACAACATAACATCAAGAATTTTTTCTTGATTAAGGTAGGATTTTGCAGGTGCTGCTTCTCCAATATGATAAGCTTCAGTTGCTTGTTTTACATGCAATGAGTTGTAATCTTCATCAGAATAAACTGCTACTGTTTTAATACCAAGTCTCTTACATGTTCTGATTACACGTAAAGCAATTTCTCCTCTGTTTGCAATGAGTACTTTTTCAATCATATTTAATCACAAATTGATATTTCCATGCTTCCTTGGCAGTTGTTTTTCTCGTTTATTTGTTAACATTTTTAGTGCTTTAATTAGCATTGGTCTTGTTTCAGCAGGATCAATTACATTATCAACAGTACCATGAGATGCAGCAACGTAAGGGTTTTCAAATTTTTCGGTAAATTCATCAATTAGTTGTTTTTTGAGTACTTCAGGATCTTTAGCATCATTAAGATCTTTTCTGTACATGATTTTTACTGCTGCCTCTCCACCTAATACAGCACATCTAGCAGTTGGCCATGCATAATTAATATCAGTTCTAAGATTTTTACTTCCCATTGCAATGTATGCCCCACCGTACGCCTTGCCAATAACTAATGTAATTCGTGGAACAGTAGCCTCACAATAAGCATACAGCAGTTTACTTCCATGTCTAATTATTCCGTTGTGTTCTTGATTTGAGCCAGGCATGTAGCCAGGAGTATCTACTAACGTGATAATGGGTATGTTAAAGGAATCACAAAAACGGATAAAACGTGCTGCTTTATTTGATGAATCGATATCAAGTGCACCTGCAAGATGCATAGGATTGTTTGCAATAATTCCAACAACTTGACCATTCATTCTTCCATAGCCTACAACAACATTTGGTGCAAACAATTCATGTACTTCAAAGAATTCATGATTATCAACAATTGAGTTAATGATTTCTTTCATGTCATAAGGTTGTAAAGGATTTTCTGGAATTATGTTAATTAGGTTATGATCTAATCTGTTTGGGTCATCATCGGTTGTAGTTTTTGGAGGTTCCTCGGTATTATTTTGGGGTAAATATGAAATTAATTTTTTGATGTAATCCATGCACTCGTATTCATTTTGTGCAACAAAATGTGCAACGCCGCTTTTTGAACCATGTGTCATAGCTCCACCAAGATCATCAAATGAGATTTCTTCGCCCAATACAGTCTTGACCACATCGGGTCCTGTAACAAACATTGTTCCGACTTTTTCTACCATGATTACAAAGTCCGTCATTGCAGGAGAGTATACAGAACCACCTGCGGAAGGGCCAATACTTGCAGTAATTTGTGGAATTACTCCAGAAGCCAGTTGATTGTGATAAAAGATATCTGCAAAGCCATCAAGACTCATAATTCCTTCCTGAATTCTAGCTCCACCAGAATCCATGATTCCAATTATTGGGCATCCGGTTCTAACTGCATGATCCATTAGTTTAGTAATTTTTTTAGCTCCCATCTGACTTAATGTTCCTCCAAGCACAGTAAAATCATATGCAAAAACAAAGATTTGTCTGCCATTTACGGTTCCATAGCCACCAATCACACCATCTGTAAAGAATTTCTTTTTCTGCATATCATACTTATAATAATGATGCGTAGTCAAGGGATCAACTTCAGTAAAAGTGCCCTCATCAAGTAAGAGA
>JAOTUX010000164.1 GCA_029863665.1 Candidatus Nitrosopumilus sp. | reverse complement strand
ATTTATAATCTCAATAATATTTTTTTGAGCAAGAATCTCACAAGTAATGGTTAGTAATTTTACGTTGTAAAGTTTCATATCCAATCATTTGTTAGGTAATGGAATAAGTCTATCGATCCTTCTCCATTATGCATTATTGTAGAAATGGTAAACATGATTGGAAGTAGAACAATGATATTGTATGGGAATGTGATTCCTAAAGCAGATGTAATATAAAGGCTAGGTTTTGCTTGAGGGATTGCATGACGTAAAACAGCAGGTGCTGCAATAAATGAAGCACTAGCTAACAATAATCCAAACATTACAGACCCACCTAGGCTCAAACCCATGACAGTGGCAACTAATACTCCCACTACCCCATTGAATGTAGGCATGATTACAGCAAAGGCAGTAAGAAAAATTCCAACTTTTTTAATATCATCTAATCTTTGACCAGCAATAATTCCCATCTCAATCATAAAAATTACGATAGCACCAGTAAACATTTCATCAAACACTATTTTGATTGAACTAAATCCTTCTTCCCCTATGATATAACCAATAATGATACTACCCAAAAGAATTACAATTGCTTTACCAGTTACTGATTCATGTAAAACTTGAGAAAGTTTTGTTTTTGTTTCTTGAATTCCCATATCAAGATCTGGAGCATTATCTTTAGAAACAGACTTTTTTTTCTGACGAATTTGTTTTGAAACTGCCATGTTTGTCAAAAATATTGCCATAATGAAAGCAACAGGTTCAAGAACAGCCAATATTGCTGCAAGATATCCTTCAGATGTTACTCCTTGATTCTTTAAGAATGATAATCCAACTGAAAATGTAACAGCTCCTACTGCACCATATGTTGATGCTAATGCATATGAATCAAAAATATTGAATTTTCCTAATCTTCGCAAAATTTGATAATGATTTAATGTAAATAATAACGATAAACCAATTGCAACCAACATTGGAATTAACATATTTTCAAATCCAGTATTTCTCATCTCAATTCCACCATGAAGACCAATTGCTGCAAGAAGATAGATTGGTAAAAATTCTGAAATGGCTTCAGGAATTTTCAAATCAGATTTTATTCTGGCTGCAATAATCCCAAACAAGAAAAAAAGAATTATCGGAGTAAGTAAATTAGATTGTATTAATTGTAAAATGTCCATTTGATTATTTCAAAAAAAAATCTGAAATAAAAACCAAGGTATTATTGAAAATCAGACAAATAGATGAATCAAATATGTAAATCCAATTGCCATTGAAGCACTGCCAGGGATAGTAATAATCCATGAAAATACAATTTGTCTACTAACTTTCCATCTTACTGCACGTTTCCTACGGGCAGCACCAGACCCCATTATAGTTCCAGTAATTGCATGGGTAGTACTAGCAGGAATGCCAAATACTGCAAATATTGCAAGCATCAATCCACCACTAGTTTCTGCTGCAAATCCTTGATATGGTTTAAGTTTTGTAATTTTTACTCCTAGTGTTTTGATAACTTTGTATCCCCCAAAGAAAGTACCCAATCCCATTGCAGTCGCTGCAGCAAAGATTACCCATAGAGGCATCTCAAGTTCAGGAATCAGTCCTGCAGAAAATAGAATTAAGACAATAATACCCATTGTTTTTTGTCCATCATTTGCACCATGAGTTAAAGCAAACCAAGCTGATGAAATAATTTGTAATTTACCAAAAGTTTTGTTTACAGGTCCAGGTCTTTTACTTGCAAATATAGTAATTATTAAAGTAGTTATCAAAAGACCAAAAATAATTCCACCAATTGGAGCAATTACAATTCCTGCAAAAACCGTTGTCAAACCACCATAAACTAATTTTTCAAAACCTAATCCTGCAATACCAGCACCCATGATTCCACCAACTAGAGAATGACTATTTGAGATAGGTAATCCAAAGTATGTACATAGAGTACTCCATCCAATTGCTCCTGCCAATCCACCAATGATCATGTATACAGTAATATCATCAGGGCTGACAATGCCTTTTGCAATAGTAGTTGCTACAGCAACACCAAAAATAAACGGACCAATGAAATTCATTGCTGCAGATAAACCTACAGCATGGATAGGTTTGAGAACACGTGTTCCAATAACAGTTGCAACTGAATTTGCGGAATCATTAAATCCGTTAACAAAATCAAAGATTAATGCAACTATTATTGCACCTATAGCTATCTCGATCATAGAATCATCTTAAGTATATTTTAGAACAATATCTTCAATGACATCAGCTACATCAACACATCTATCAGATGCAGTTTCCATTGTTTCATAGATATCTTTTAGTTTAATGATTTTGATTGCATCATTAGTCTGAAATAGTTCTTTGATGGCTTCTCTATACAGTTCATCCACAACATGCTCAATGTCACTGGTATTTCTACAATGATCTATCATATCTTGTGGGTTTTTGATACGTTGTAGTTTTGAAATCATGTACTCTACTTCTTTTGTAGCTTTAACGAGTTCTTGAGCTATTTTTTCACAATAGGGTGGAGGGGTAGTGATTTGATAACTGTACACTCTAGCAGCAATTCCATCCATGAAATCAATTACATCATCAATCTTTGATGCAATTCTTTGCATATCCTCACGATCTAAAGGAGTGATGAAGGTTTTGTTTAGTTCTGAGAAAATATCACGAGTTAATACATCAGCCTCAGTTTCAAGCCTATGAATTTTTTGATGTTGTTTAGTATCACTCAGATCGGAAAATAAGACCACTATAGCTTCGGAGGTCTCAACTGCTTTTTTTGCTAAATTATCAAGAATTGTTAAAAGTTCTTTTTCATTGGATTTTATCCAAGAAAGCCATTGTCCCATAACGTATGAAATATGAATTTAGAATTAACATTGACTAACATAAAGTATTGTGAACTATATAGAAATAGGTAAAATCAGAAATTCTGATCGTATAGATATGAGGGATTTTTAGTAGGTTAATCAAAAAAATAAAAAAAGGATCACTCCATGAAGAATCCAGGAGGCCACCGATCTGTGTTTCTCAGATCATTTGTGTTTAGAGTATTTGCCTTGTCATACGTGTTATATATAGCATCATAAACAGGATTATTTGGATGATATCCTTGACACTCAAAGTCAAAAATGTTCCCTAATGCAAATTTGTCTTTGACATAGCTTTCTTCTTTGTCTGTTTCAGTTGTGACAACATAATCTACTGGTCTGCAGTTAGAATAGTCAAATCCGCGAATCACATTCCCGTCTTTAACAATTTCTATTTCAACATCAACTAAATCTCTCAAAGATGTTGCTCCACTTACATGATGAAGACTTCTATTATCATCTACATAGTTGTAAAGTATTGGATAATCACCCACTATACCTCTTAACTCAAATGTAGGGTATACAGATTTTTTATTAAATGTCTTATCACTTGAAACACTTTCACTGGTAGATATAACACCACTCTGCTTAAACATTGTAAATTCAATTGTTTCAACAGCGTCAGCAAAAGTAAATTTTGCAATGGTCTTTAAACCATTTACAGAATTTTGTATTGGTTCTTCATACATATTGGATACTTTAGATGTTTTCCAGATAGGTGTATCTCCTTGTAGTGCATCATAATACATGTTAATTGGTTGAAAACCAGAACATGCGAAACCCAACTGATTAACTACTGCAAATCCGGACTTTCCAGTATAACCTTCTTCCTTATCGGTATAAGTGATGATTTTTGAATCAGATACACGGCAATCTCTAAAATCAAATCCTCTTAGAACAGTGTCACCATCAGCAAATTCAACTAATGCATCAAAGTCAATATTTGATGCCTTGCTGATTCCAGATACCTTTCTTGAATTTTCAATTGCGTTATGTAACAGATCATATTTATCGACAATTCCCTCTATGACAAATTCTGCAGTAACTATTTCAG
>JAOTUX010000163.1 GCA_029863665.1 Candidatus Nitrosopumilus sp. | reverse complement strand
TTGTGCCAAACGTCAAATTATTCATCATTGAATCTCCTCGTGAAGAATCACATGGAAGTAATACACTGTAAGACCGTCAAGGGAGTCGGCAAAATATTTCTCGCAGTACGTGCAGTTCATTTTAACATCTCCTTGATGTTTTTCAACAATCTGAAAACCTCAAATTCTTTTTCTTTTGTGCAGTTATTGCATGTGCAGTTCTGATCACTTCAGATTCATCCTCCTCGTATTTCAGATCATGAATGCATTGATCTTGTTCAATTGCAGTCTCTGGATTACTATGTCTTTGCAATTCTGAAATTGAAAAATAGTTTGAACTATATCTTGCAACATAGTTGCAACTATTGCATCGTCCAACTATCATTGTAATTCCTCCCCGAAGAATAGAATATTCATTGTATACAGACCTCCAAGGAGTCTTTGACTGCTTTTTTGTAGTCTCTATGTCGAGGTTTGTTTCTCAGTTTAGTGTTGCAGCAGGGACACCGTAATTCACTGCATACGATAAACAGGTCGCATGTCTGACATCGTTTCTGGCCTGAGGAATACCTACCCATTCCATTTCCAGGATATGTACCTCTGATTGTCTGACAGATTTCTTTACAGGTCATTTTACGCTAAGAACCTCCCTTTTTGTGAATGTGAATCCAAGTCTTTGTGCCTGTTTACAATAGTTTTCCTCATGTTTTTGGCACACGTTTACCTGATTTCCAAACTCAAACTCTAAACAAGTGACAAGTGAACCGGGTTTACATCCGCAGTATTGGATTGTATTCATTTATTGTTCTCCTCGTTTAATAGTTGAAGCAGATACTTGTACGAGTCATCTGTGAATCTAGAAAAACTAGAATACTGTTTTCCGTCACCAATGTATTTCTGTGCTTTTTTCTTCCAAAATTCTGAGACTTTAACTGGTACCTGATTACTAACCATCAGTAACTACAAGGGTACCATTAATATTAAAGAGTTACTAATTAGGTACCTGTATAGTTACTTGTAGGTAACCTTTAAGTAATTAGATATCATACACCAACCATGTCAATAACACAAACAGAAATAAAAATACGTGTTAGCAATTCCAAGCGATGAATAATGCCAACTGATGAAACAATTAATCAAGCACCGGTAAAAATTGACAAGATAATAAAAGAAAAGATCCAGGAATGGGTCAAAACTGAACAGGCCCATCAACTGGGATTTTATTCACTAGCCGAGTTTGTAACCCGCGCATCACAAGAAGCATTTGAAAAATATGTAAAACCTACAGACAATCCAAAAAGATTCTTTATGCCAAATAACGAAAATCACCTACTTGATCTTGATTTGGATTTTTATTTGCAATCCGACAAGATTGTATGTGTCACATGTGAATCCGAAAACTGCGTTCACATAAAAACAATCAACACTGACAGAACTGTAAAAAAACACATTGCAAAATTTCTAAAATCAATTAAAAGCAGACAGAATCAGTAAACTGGTTTACCCCACTGACTTCCACTACTTAGAATCCATCTAACAACTTCAACTCCACCTATTGCAGAAGCAGAACCTACCACTACAGCAGTACTGGCAGAAATTATTTCTTGAGATGTGTAAATTGGCTTTTCTACTCTGTTGGAATCATAAATTCCAAAACCAGACTCTATAGGATTACTCTTGTAGGATTCATCGGCCCATTCAAAAAGAAAATGATTGATTTTTGTTTTTGTCAATTCATCTCTGAATGTATCTTGTGCAAGTTTTGTAGAGTGTATGGTAGACCAACCAGTTTCAATAACTATTGGTGTGTTGAAAGTCTCTTGTAGTTTATCATGTTGTGTTTTAATTATTTTTACAGCTTCTACGGGAGATTTAGTATCATATATGGTAAACATGTCAACTAGAATATAATCCACATAATCTGCCAAACCAAAATATTGTTTGTCATTCCATATTTTAAATCCATTAATTGTTGTGATTTTTTTACCAGTCATAGAATGTGCATATTGTAAATATTCCAATAGTTTTGTCAGTGTTATTGTTTTATCCCATAGTGGGTTATTGCCAATAATGTAAGAGTCAACGTTTGAATATTTCTGGCTACGAGATATGATATCTTGGATATTTTCCAGATTCTTTTGGTTGTCTGATATTATGTTGATGCCAATTGCTACATTAATTTTATTTTTTTCTGCCTCTTGTAAGATAATTTCAAGCATACCTCCAGTCTCAAATATTCGAATTATGCCAATGCCTGATTCGCGAATTGATATCATATCTTGGGCAATCTCTTGATTTGTTGGAAATGGTCCCAAAGGAGTTTGAGACTCGCGTAATGGAGAGTATGACACACCGTTTTCTGCAAAAGCCAACGCTGGGAAAAATATCAAAATAGCAATAAGGCATAATATGCCATATTTCATATTAGGTTAGACTAACTACATCTTAAATCAATTGCTACACTTTATGTAAAACTTTTAGATTCTTGATTTCATTTCTGAATTCTTGACGAAGTTCTTCTTTGAAATTTTTCAAGTTTAATAATTCAGTGTTTAGATTATTCACAGTATTTTTCAATTCATCTTTTTCTTTGGAATTTACCTCGTCAATTTCCAGTGCTGCTTTTAAGTCCAAAGGTTTACCACATTTTGAACAATGATCAGCATCAGGTTCATTGGGCATTTCACATACAAGACATACCTGTGGTTTTTGTGGCTCTTGATCATTTTCATCATCGATCTTGATTCCATATTGTTTAAACAAAGCCTTGTCTACATTGATGCCACTACGGTGAACGTATCGCCTTGGTTGTTTTGAACCGATGACCCAACCGTGACGGTCTTCCATTTGTGCAGCTGTCATAAAGTTTGAAGTTTCGGTGATTTCTGCATGTCTCAATAACGTAAAGCATACTCGCTTGTCAAAGCCTGGTGATTTCTTTGCAGCTTCGCCGTTTGCCCTAACTATTGCCTGTCGTGCAGCTGCATAACTTAACGGTGTACCCCTGTCTACTCCGCTTTGCTTTGGCCATGCTGCGGCATCCTTCTGTCCCTTGAACGGATGCGCGTTAAGCCATTTGGCCAATGATGGCGAAGCCTTGATTATTCTGATTGGACGTTGTCCAGTCTTTCCATCAACCTCAATCTTGAAACCGTACTTGTCTTGAGTAATGTGTTTTAGTTTGCAATTCAGAATCTCACCTGCCCTTGGACCGGCATCAAAACAACAGTCAATCAGTGCAATGTTTCTCAGATTGCCATTGCATCCCAGTAATAGTTTTTTTCTATCATCATCAGAATTCATCAATTCCTCTCGCATTATTTCACTTTCAACATTGCCGACAACAATGTCCTTTGTTTCTGGCGGATCACCAACCTTCTTCATCTTCCTATTACCAAGCTTCAGCCATCTGAAGAATATCTTTAGGATCTTCTTATGGTCATGTGAAGACCAGGTTTCTTTTCCACGTGGATTCTTGTAGGTGTCATTGATTATCTTGATGAGTTTATTGATATCTCTTTTTGAGAGATTCTTCCAATTCTTTTCTATAATGTCATCTGTCTTTTGGAGTATTCTGCTAAGACTAAGTAATGTTTCAAGATGCTTTTGACGTCCGGCCTTTGCCAGATTATCAGTAATCATTGACATCTCATAATCCTCAATGTACTGGGTATTGACCTGTGAGATCTCATTTCGGATGAGATTCCATGTTCTTTTGGCTCGCTTGTCATAATCGTAAATGGTAAATTGATCAGTTTGTTTTGTTGTTGACTGTCTAGGCATACAGAGAGATAAACGGCAAGAAGGGATTTAAACAAATTTGATGGCGCCCTCGGCGGGATTTGAACACGCGTCTCAGCCGTGACAGGGCCGAATTCTAGACCGGGCTATACTACAAGGGCACAAGTTGAATGAGTCAAATTGCCAGATTAAAAGTTTCTGTCAGAAT
>JAOTUX010000162.1 GCA_029863665.1 Candidatus Nitrosopumilus sp. | reverse complement strand
ATTGGTATGCTGCACTTGGATGGGAGAAGAAAAGAGCTATAATAAAGATGGATTCTGTTCAGGGTACAATTACAGAGATTAAAGAAATCTAAATAGTAAAAATATTATAATTAAATCTAAAAACTAATGGTATTAGTTTAAAAAATATGGTTAGAATTCAAAAAGGTCATTTTAGACGTTTGTAAATCTCCTTAAATTCAGCTGAAAGATTGTATGATGTGTTTAGTAGGTGGGTTAGCTGATTCATAGACGAAAGATCCTTTCCTAACTTTCTTAGAAGGGTTAGAGCCTTTTGTGGAGAAGTAACAGATGGAGGTTTTTGACCACTCCATGTCTTAAAGGAATCACCTAAATCCAAGCTAAAATTTAAAATAAATTCTTTCCAGTTTGACATTGTTTTTGCCTTTTCACCTAGTAGCATTTCAGATAATTCATGGAATTCATTTTGTCTGTCTGCATATAGTGTATCTAGAGCTTGTTGGATTTTTTCTTCAGCATATCCTTGACTATTTAGCATATACATTCCATCAATGTTCATGAAAGGTTTTTCTCTTAATTAAATATAATAGACTCGATAATTTTCATTATTGATTTTCTAGAACAAGATTTACAGTAGAATAAAATTAAAAGTAAACAGCATTCATAATAAATCAAAACTGTCTTAATAATTCGAAAAATGTTTTTAAGGTAATTTCATGTTTAATTCTCATCAATCTTAAAAGAATCAGTAATTTCCAACAGGATTTCTATATATGAAAACTACAAATGAAAAATGACTGTATCATTTTTATTTAATCTTCAAGTAGATTAGTTGTGTCCGGAATCAACAAACAGTCAAAATCATCAAGTAAGAATTCCATTTTAATTGTAGGGGGAGTTATTGCAATAGTTTCTGTTTTACTCTTTGCATATCTAATGTGGTATGTAGCGCCAGAAGATAACATAGAGACAGTAAAGGTAGTAGCAGTCACTGAATCTGGATGTATTGCAGAAACTTTAGATGGTTTTGCAGTCAACATAGGGGATTGTCAAGCGGAGCCTGGGGAATTCATTCCAGCTAAGGTCGATCAAAAAACCAAAGAGCGAGCTGCTTTGATGAATCCAACACGATAATTTTTTTATTTTTTATAAGTGATGGAGAAATATAATTATCAAACAATATTGTGAGAATAATGATGACTAACGCAGTTATTCTTGGAGGTTCAAGAGGGATAGGAAAGGCAATTTCAGAATCGCTCAAATCTATAGAAGTTGATGTTTTTGCTGCTTCAAAAAAGGACATTGATACATCAGATTTGAATAGCGTAAAAAAATTTGTGGGAAAACATAAACAGGTAGATATTCTAGTTCTAAATACAGGCGGTCCTGTCCCAAAACAATTCTTAGACGTAACTGAAGATGATTGGAAATTATATCACAATCAGTTGTTTCTAGGATTTTGTACCATTTTAAAGAATATTAAAATCAATGATGGAGGATATATCTTTGTAATTAGTTCAAATGTAATAAAAGAGCCAAATCCAAAATTAATTATTTCTTCTGCATATCGTGCTGCATTTAGTGAGGTATTCAAAATTTTAAGTAAAGAATATGCAAAAAAGAATATCAGTTGTATCAACATAGCACCAGGTCCCATCAATACAGATAGAACTAAGGAATTGATAGAAAATATTGAAGATTTCAAAAAATCATTGCCCATGAAAAGGTTAGGAGAACCTGAAGAAATTGGAAACTTTGTAAAATCAATAGTTCAAAATAACATAAAATATCTTTCAGGGGTTATAATTAATTTTGATGGGGCTAATTCAAATCATATTTTTTGAAATTATTTTTTGAATTCAACATTTGGTGTATCAGATTGTCCTGCAATAGCAATTAGTCCACCATCACGTAACTGTTGTAATAATTGCATAACTTCTTTTTCAACCTGGTTTCTTTGTAATCCTGTTTGTTGAGCAAATATTTCTACCAAATCTGTTACTTTGCGTTGTCCATTACAAGATTTCCAAAAGTCAACAATTGCTTGATTTACCATAAATCCTTGTTCATGTTCATTTGCCAATACCATAGAACCATCTTCTTGTTGGACAAGTTTTCCAACACCTTGGGGTAATGCAGTTTCATAATTTATTGGAGCAGGAGTATTCATTCCAGCACCCATATTCTTAATTTTGATTTTTGCTTCTTCAGACATTTTATCCATTGACCATGGAGGATTCCATACAATGTCTACGTTAACATTGTTAACGCCTGGAACTTTTTTTACATATCTGGTTGCATCTTGGACAAGAGTTTCATGTAGTGGACATCCCTGCGTGGTCATGGTCATTTTGATATTAACATCGTTGTTCTCTGCAACATCTATTCCATAGATCAAACCCATTTCTACTATGTTAAGTGGGACTTCAGGATCCATACATTGTTTAAGAGAATCTTCTATAGCTTGTGGAGAAACTGTACTCATTTATTATAACCAATTTGAAAAACAATAAAAACTTTCTATTAATTAGCTTCAAATAATTTTTGGATAGATTCATCATAAGGAGGTGTTGCTACTCCTTTTTCAGTGATAATTCCAGATATTAATTCAGGAGGAGTCATATCAAATGCAGGATTAATCACATTAACATCATCAGGAGCTGTTTTTTTATCTCCAATTCCAGTAACCTCACTTCCTTTTCTCATCTCAATAATTACATCTTTAGCATCACTTTTCATATCAAATGTGGATAGTGGAGCTGCAACATAAAATGGAATTCCATGTTGTTTTGCCATAGTAGCTACCTGATAAGTTCCAATTTTGTTGAAAACGTGTCCAGTTCTCACAATTCTATCTGCGCCAACCACAACTTTGTTTACTAAATCATTTGCCATAGTATATCCTACAGCAGTATCAGGGATTAAGCTAACATCAAAACCATCGTGTTTTAGTTCAAATGCGGTCAATCTAGAACCTTGTTGAATTGGTCTTGTTTCAGTAGCTATGACTTTAACGTTTTTTCCAGTTTCTTTAGCAGCACGAATAACACCTAAAGCTGTTCCATATGCGACAGTAGCTAATGCGCCCGCATTACAATGAGTCATTATAGTATCATTATTATCAAATAATTCCGAGCCATTTTTCCCCATAGTCTTATTTATTTGAATATCCTCATCAGCCATCTTTTTTGATTTGTTAATTACTAATTCTTTAATTTGATCAACTGAGTTTCCAGAATTAGCAACATTCATTATTTTTTCTAATCCCCAAGCTAAATTTACTGCAGTAGGTCTAGTTTGAAACAGAATTTCTTTTGCTTTTTTTAAATCTGAGATTAATTCATCTTTTGTTGTGGCTTTGCTTTGTAAAACAGCCAAAGCCATGCCAAATGCACCAGAAACACCAATTGCAGGTGCGCCTCTAACTACAAGTGTTCTAATTGCATCAGCAACTTGATTATAATCATGATATGTTACAAAAACAAGTTCATTTGGAAGTTTTGTTTGATCAATCATTACTACTTTGTTATCTTTCCATTCTACTGTTCTAAGTAAAGAAGGAATTTTAGTCGGCTGTTCGTCCAAGATATTCTGAAACTATTCAAACTTTATTAAAACTATACTCAAATTTTTTTGCATGTTATAGGAATGATATTCAATTTCCAGTGTAGGGATAGAATAGTTTAGAAGATCTGTAGTTTGGATAAATGATTTAATTCTGTAATGAAAGATGATAATTAAAAATGGAGCCTGTAATTCAAATAATAGTTTTATACATAAATTCAGTAAGAGGTAGACTAGAAGAATTATGATTAAAGAGCTTTATCACAAAGTAAGGTTAGGTCAATCAGTAGTCTTTCCTGTAATATCAATGATAAATTTTATTATAATCTCATATTCATTGACAATGATTAAAGATATCATACCTATTCATTTTTACATTCCAATTTTTGCAGTTGCGTTGATTTCTATACTAA